>NZ_BAAILO010000068.1:0-22808 GCF_054589115.1 Cupriavidus sp. 8B
TCGGGCTCGGACCCCTCTCTTCTTCCGCATGGTGAAAATCAGGCGCCAAACAACCGCCGACCTTCAGCGCCGCTGCTATTGATCAGCAATTCCCTAGGTCAGCACTGGATCGGCATGCGCTCAACCATTTAGCCCCGAAAGGAACTGCTTCAGTTCCGGCGTCTTCGGCTCCCCGAAAATTTCCTCCGGTGAGCCCATCTCATGCACTTTCCCGTGATGCATGAAGACCACTCGGTCGCTGACCTTGCGAGCGAAGTTCATCTCATGCGTGACCATTACCAAGGTCATGCCTTCCGATGCAAGGCCTTCTACCACGCTTAGCACTTCGCCGACCAGCTCCGGATCGAGTGCTGAGGTGACTTCATCGCACAGCAGCACGGCGGGGTCCATGGCCAACGCGCGGGCGATTGCCACGCGTTGTTGTTGCCCGCCGGATAGCTGGTCGGGTAAACTGTGGAACTTGTCGCCAAGGCCCACGCGCTCGAGCAGTGCTTGTGCACGCTTGCCGGCCTCGGACTTGGGTGTGTCCTTCACCAGCGTAGGCGCCAGCATCACGTTCTGCCCGGCGCTCAGGTGCGGGAACAGGTTGAAGTTCTGGAAGATCATGCCAACGTTCTGGCGCAGGTCGCACATGGCGCGGGCGTCGCCATGGCGCAGTGCCCGGCCATCCACGCTGAGCGCGCCTTCATCGAAGCTTTCCAGCCCGTTGATGCAGCGGAGCAAGGTGCTCTTGCCCGAGCCGCTGCGGCCGATGATGCAGACCACCTCGCGGCGCCCGATCTGCAGGTCGATGCCCTTGAGCACTTCGTTGGCGCCGAAGCGCTTGCGCAGGCCCTGGATATCGACGAGGGCAAAGGGCTTGGTGGTTTCGGTTTGCTTGAACATGGGATGACGGGCTCAATACTTGGGCTGCAGGCGGCGCTCAAGGCGGCGGCTCCACAGCGACAACGGCAAACACAGGGCGAAGTACAGCAGCGCGACGCATCCGTAAGCCAGGAAGGGCTGGAAGGTGGCGTTGGAAATCATCTGGCCAGCCTTGGTGACTTCCACGAAGCCGATCACCGAGGCCAGCGCGGTGCCCTTAATCACTTGCACCAGGAATCCCACCGTGGGCGCCACCGCGATGCGCGTGGCCTGCGGCAGGATCACGTGCTGAAGCTGCTCGCGCAGATTCATCGCCAGGCTGGCGGAGGCCTCCCACTGGCCCTTGGGAATGGCGTTGATGCAACCACGCCAGATCTCGGTGAGATAGGCGCTTGCATACAGCGTGAGGCACAGTGCTGCCGCGAACAGCGCCGAGGTCTCGACGCCCAGCAACGCCAGCCCGAAGTAGAACAGGAACAACTGCATCAGCAGCGGAATGCCCTGGAACAGTTGCACGTAAAGCGCCACGCCGCGCACGGCGCCCGGCAAGCGCGCAATGCGCGCAACCAGCAGCAGCATTCCGACGACGCTGCCGCCGGCGAAGGCGATCAGCGACAGCCCCACTGTCCAGCGCAGCGCCAGCAGCAGGTTGCGAAAAATGTCCCACAGGGAAAAGTCGACCATGGTGTATGCCTCCCGATCTCAGCGGCCAAAGATGAAGCGCGGACCGACCCAGTTCAGGATCTCGCGCAGCACCACGGCCAGGCCCAGGTAGACGCAGGTGGCGACAATATAGGCTTCAAAATTGCGGAACGTGCGGCTGGCGATCATATTGGCCGCGTAGGAAAGCTCTTCGGTGGAGATCTGGCTGCAGACCGCCGATCCCAGCATCACGATGATGACCTGGCTCACCAGCGCCGGCCACACGCGCGACAGCGAAGGCGGCAGCACCACGCGCGTAAAGATCTGCCAGCGGTTGAGCGCCAGGCTCTGCGCGGCTTCGATCTGCCCGCGGGGGGTGGACTCCAGCCCGGCCCGGATGATCTCGCACGCATAGGCGCCGAGGTTCAGCGTCATCGACAGCACGCATGCCACTTCCGCCGGCATCCGCACGCCGATCGAAGGCAGGCCGAAGAAGATAAAAAATAGCTGGATGATGTACGGCGTATTGCGGATTGCCTCCACATAGCCGCCCACCAGCGCGCGCAGCCATGCCGTTCTATGTATGCGCGCCCAGGCGCAGCCGATGCCGACCAGCGTGCCGAAGGCCGCGGAGAACGCCGTCAGGAGAATCGTCAGCAGCAGGCCACGCAGCAGCATGGGCCACTGCGAGAGAACCGGCGCAAAATCGAATGAGATCATACAGTGCAGCTAGAGAGTTTTTTGTCTTCGGCGGGACTGGCCTGCGAGGCAGGCCGGTGCGCCAGCAACATGGAGCCCGCGCACAGGTCCGGAAACGATGCGATCCAATCAGTCCGGCAAATCGCCCATGCCGCGGCCGAGCCAGCGCTGCGCGTAGCCATTGAGCGTGCCATCCGCCTTTGCCTTGCGCAGGATCTCGTTGACCTTCTCCAGCAGCGCGGTTTCGCCCTTGCGCACGCCGATGAAGTTGGGCGAATCCTTGAGGAGCAGTTTGTACTCGGCCTCCACCTTGGGGTTCTTCGCAATCGCCGCGGCAGCCACGGCCGCGCCGGTGGCCAGCAGTTGCGTTTGCTGCGAGACGAAGGCGGCCACGGTGGAGTTGTCGTCCTCAAAGCGCTGGATCTTCAGCGTGGGAGGCGCCACTTGCTGCAGCACATCGTCCTGGATGGTGCCGCGCGTGACCGCGATGGTCTTGCCGCCAAGATCGGCAAAGCTCTTGATGCTCATTGCCTTCGGACCAAATACCGCCTGGTAGAAGGGCGCATACGCAATCGTGAAATCGATCACCTTGGCGCGCTCGGCGTTCTTGCCCAGTGCCGAGACGATCAGGTCGATCTTCTTGGTCTGCAGGTAAGGGATGCGGTTCGGCGTGCTCACCGGGACGAGATCGGCCTTGACGCCGAGCTTGTCGGCGATCATCTGCGCCACGGCCACGTCCAGGCCCTGCGGCTTCAGGTCTGTGCCCATGAAGCCATACGGCGCGAAGTCGGTCGGGATGCCGATCGCAATCGACTTCTTGCCCATCACGGCGCTCAGGGAATCGTCGGCTTTGGCGGGTGCCATCGCGATGAGTGCGGCGCCTGCGATCAGGCTGGCGATGGCGGTGAACTGTCTGCGTTTCATAAAAACACCTTTATCAGTCGGTCGGGGAACACGGGGGACTGAAAGGCAAGTTGTGTGCCACTGTTTGCGATTCCGGCTGCGCGGGCGAATGCGATGGGATCCTTTCGACGGCATTGCCTTGAAATCAAACACTTAGCGAACGCCTCCCCGATAGCGCCGCTGACTTGGCATTGCCCTTGCATGAAAGGCCGCCAATACTGAAACATCGGTTTCATATGCACCAATACATGAAATCAAAGTTTCATCATTGTGCAGGCCCGGACTACTTTGGTGCGGGCAAACGGAACGGAGGCACGGACCTGACATGGCCATTCAACCCGCGCTGGAAGCGCAAATCCATCAGTGCTACGGCGAACTCTCTTCGGCGGACAAGAAGCTGGCCGACGTGCTGCTCATGCGGCAGAAAGACCTGCTCAGCTACTCGGCCACTGAACTGGCGGAGCTGGCGAGCGTCTCCAAGGCGAGCGCGGCGCGCTTCTTCCGCCGCCTCGGCTATGCGGACTTCAGCGCCTTCCGGCAATCGCTGCGGGACCAGGTGTCCGAGCAATCGCCGCTGTACCTGATGGAACACGACGGGCTGCCGCCCGAGTCGCGGGGCGCGCAATCGGTCGTGGCCGGGCTGAAGGCGCACGTGCAGCTCGACAGCCGCCGGCTCGCCAGCCTGCCGGAACAACTCAGCGAGCGCGCGCTGGAGACCACGCTTACCGAACTGGCCAACGCGCGCCGCGTGTGGGTGGTGGGTTATCGCAACAGCTTCATGCTGGCTTTCTATGCCAATGCGCTGCTCTCGCAGGTGCGTCCCGAGGTGTACCTGCTCAATGAGCAAGCGGGCAAGGATGCCGAACTGGTGGCCGAAATCGACGGCAAGGACGTACTGCTGGTGGTGGACTTCCGACGCCGTGCGAAGCGCCTGAACGGCATGCTGACACTGGCCCGGGAGGCCGGCGCCAAACTCATCCTGCTCAGCGATGCCCCAGTTTCCACGCTGGCCGCCAAGGCCGACGCAGTGCTGCGCTGCTCGCACCACGGCGGCCAGGTCTTCGATTCCTACGTGGCCGCCGTCAGCCTCGTGAACTACCTGGCCACCGCCATGGCAGGCCGCTACCGCAAACGCTCGCGCGCACGCATGGCCCGCGTGGAGCGCGCGCACGACGTGCTCGGGGACCTGGAGACCGGCCACTGAGATTGACCGGCACGTAGCGCCGCCATCAACATCACGCAACAACGCATTCTGACTGGACCAAGACACACGCATGACCACGCTCCCCAACTTCTCGCTCAATCTTCTCCCCAATCCGGCCCTGAGCCGCGCGGAACCCTATGGTGCACATCGAGCCGCCATCCTGAGCGAGCTGGCCCTGGCCGCCGCCCGCCGCGAGATCTCCGCCTGGGAGGGCTACCAGCCCACGCCGCTGAAAGCCCTGCCGAACCTGGCGGCCGCGCTGGGCGTCGGCCAGATCCACTACAAGGACGAAGGCTCGCGCTTCGGGCTGGGCAGCTTCAAGGCGCTCGGCGGCGCGTATGCCGTGGGGCGCCTGCTGTGCCGCAAAATCGGGCACCGGATCGGCCGCGAGCTAAGCATCGCTGACCTGGGTACGCCGGAGCTGCGCAGCATGTGCGCCGAACTCACCGTGACCTGCGCCACCGACGGCAATCACGGCCGCTCCGTGGCCTGGGGCGCCCAGCTGTTCGGCTGCCGCTGTGAGATCTATATCCACGCCACCGTCAGCGACGGGCGCAAGACCGCCATCGAACGCTTCGGCGCCCAGGTGGTACGCACCGCCGGCAACTACGACCAGGCCGTGCAGCAAGCCGATGCCGATGCCCGCACCAACGGCTGGTACGTGATTTCCGACACCTCCTACCCCGGCTACATGGATGTGCCGCGCGATGTGATGCAGGGCTACCAACTGATGGTGGACGAAGCCGTGAATGCCCTGCCGGCGTGGCCCACCCATGTGTTCATCCAGGCCGGCGTGGGCGGCTTTGCCGCCGCCGTCTGCGGTTACTTCTGGGAACGCGAGAACGGCAAGGACAAGCAACGCCCCGTTTTGACTGTGGTGGAACCCGACAGGGCGGATTGCCTGATGCAAAGCGCGCGCGCCGGCAAGGTCACCACCGTCACCGGCGAACTGGACACGCTGATGGCGGGCCTGGCCTGCGGCGAAGTCTCGCTGCTCGCCTGGGAAATCCTCGCCCATGGCGCCGACGCGTTCTGCACGGTCGATGACGTGTCGGCGGTGGCAGTCATGCGCTTGCTGGCCCAGCCACAAGGCGACGATCCCGTGATCGTGGCAGGCGAATCCGCCGTGGCCGGGCTGGTCGCTGCCATCGCCGCCATGCAAGACCCGCAGGCCCGTGCGGCACTCGGACTCAACCGCCAGAGCCGGCTGCTGTTTATCGGCAGCGAAGCTGACACCGATCCCGCGCTGTATGCCGAACTGGTTGGCCGCAGCGCGGACGCGGTGCGCTCCGGAGCCGCGGCATGAGGGAGCAGAACGCACCAAAGGTAGAGCCCGCGCCGCGCATTCGCGGCGAGCGCCTGCTGCAAAGCCTGGACGATCTCGCGCAACTCGGTGCCATCGAAGGGGGCGGCGTGTGCCGCCTGGCGCTGACCGATGCCGACGAACTCGGTCGCGACTGGACCGTGGCGCGCATGCAGGCGCTGGGCATGACCGTCACCATTGACGCCATTGGCAACGGCGTGGCCGTGTATCCTGGCAGCGAAGACCTGCCCCCTGTCATGATCGGCTCGCACATTGACACCGTGCGCACCGGCGGCCGCTACGACGGCAACTACGGCGTGCTGGCCGGCCTGGAAGTGGTCGCCACGCTGCGCGATGCCGGCCTGCGTCCTCGTCGTCCCATCGCCGTCGCCTTTTTCACCAATGAAGAGGGCGCGCGCTTTCATCCGGACATGATGGGCTCTCTGGTCTACGTGGGCGGCATGCAGCTGGAAGACGCGCTGGCCACTACCGGCATCGATGGCGTCACGGTGGGCGCCGAGCTGCGGCGCATCGGCTATGACGGCCAGACGCCCGTAGGCAAGCCGCGCGTCGACAGTTTCGTGGAGCTGCATATCGAGCAAGGCCCGGTGCTGGATCTGCGCGGCCTGCAGGTTGGCGTGGTGGAAGGGGTGCAGGGGATCTCCTGGACCGAGTTCACCGTCGACGGCGTATCCAACCACGCCGGCACCACGCCCATGGAGCTACGGCACGACGCCGGCTACGCCGCCGCGCGCATCACCAATTTCGTGCACGACCTGGCGCTGCGCTACGGCGGCCGGCAGATCGCCACCGTGGGCGCCATGCGCTTCGAGCCGAACCTGATCAACGTCATCCCCAATCGCGCCGTCTTCACCGTAGACCTGCGTAATACCGATGAACGGCTGCTCGCCCAGGCCGAAGCTGAAGTCCTCGCCTTTGCCGAGCAAACCTGCAAGACGGAAACCCTATCTCTTAGCCATCGCCGCCTGGCACGTTTCGAGCCGGTGGCATTCGATCCCATGGTGATCGACCTGGTCGAGCAAGAAACCTCAGCGCTTGGTTTCACCCATATGCGCATGCCCAGCGGCGCCGGTCACGACGCGCAAATGCTCGCCCGCGTCTGCCCCGCCGGCATGATCTTCGTGCCCAGCGTGAAAGGCCTGAGCCACAACGTGCGCGAGTTTACCGAGCCGGACGACCTCATCGACGGCGCGCAGATCCTGCTGCAGGTGGTGCTCAAACTCGCGAACCGGCCATGATCGACGCCAAGCCCCTGCCACTAGCCTGAATCACTACCCTGAAAGCATCCTGGAGTTACCCGTGTCCCGTATTGTGAATATCGCCATCGGCCAGCTCGGCCCCATCGCCCGCGCCGACAGCCGCCAGCAAGTGGTCAAGCGCCTGTGCGACCTGATGCGCGAAGCCCACGCCTGCGGCTCGCACCTGATCGTCTACCCCGAGCTGGCGCTCACCACCTTCTTCCCGCGCTGGTATATGGAGAGCGACGAGGAGGTCAACAGCTTCTTCGAGCGCGAGATGCCCAGCGCCGCCACGCAGCCGCTGTTCGATCTTTCGCGCGAGCTTGGCGTGGGCTTCTACCTCGGCTACGCCGAACTCGCCAGCGAACAAGGCAAGGCGGTGCGCTACAACACCTCCATCCTCGTCAACCGCCAAGGCGAGATTGTCGGCAAATACCGTAAGGTGCACCTGCCCGGCCATCGCGAGCACGAACCGTGGCGCCGCTTCCAGCATCTGGAAAAGCGCTACTTCACGCCCGGCAACCACTTCGGCGTGACCGAAGCCTTTGGCGGCAAGATCGGCATGGCCATCTGCAACGACCGCCGTTGGGCCGAAACCTATCGGGTGATGGGCCTGCAAGGCGTGGAGATGGTGCTGATCGGCTACAACACGCCCGTGCACAATGCGCCAGCGCCGCAGCACGACGACCTCTCGCTTTTCCACAATCAGCTCTCCATGCAGGCCGGCGCCTACCAGAATGGCACTTGGGTGGTCGGCGTGGCCAAGGCGGGGATGGAAGAGGGCGTGGACGGCATTGGCGGCAGCTGCATCATCGCGCCCTCCGGTGAAGTGCTGGCCATCTGCATCACCAAGGGCGACGAGGTCGCCATCGCCCGCTGCGACTTGGATTTCTGCGAGGTCTACAAGCGCACCACGTTCAACTTCGATGCACACCGGCAGCCGCAGGCGTACGGGATGATTGTGGAGCGGCGAGGGGAGATGCTAATGGCGGACGGGAGCGCGGTGGTGTCCTGACGCCCGCGTCACGCAAGCTAGTGCGCCAACTCCAACGGGGCAGGCTCATACTCCTGCCGCAAGAGACAAGTGGTGTCGTATGAGGACAGCTTCCAGACTCACCTCAGTGGATCGCGCGTGCCGGCCGAGCTGGTTCGCTCGATTGCCGTCTGGCACAAGTTCTGCATGGCCGAGGCAAGGCTGCGCAATCCGACCAGGATCCAGCAGCCTGCGCGGTCCGCCGGGTGGCTCTGGTGCAAATCGGAGGATCCGGTGAGTTACGCTCGGGTTTTGACGAGCGCGAGCACACAATGAATAAGCTTGGAGACATCGACTCGTTGTTTAGCGGCCGCCACTTCGACCGAGAGATCATCGTCCTGTGCGTGCGTTGGTACCTGCACTACAACCTCAGCCTTCGAGACCTCGTTGAAATGGTGGCCGAGCGCGGCCTGTCGGTTGCGCACACGACGATCATGCGCTGGGGCAAACGCGTCACGCCCGAGTTCGTCAAGCGCTGGAATCGGTTTGTGAGATCCGCTGGTCGCTCATGGCGAGTCGACGAAACGTATGTGAAGGTCCGTGGCAAATGGGTCAATCTTTACCGTGCGGTTGACCGAGCAGGAAATACACGAGCAGGATCTTCGCAATATCAAGTCCAGGGTCAATCCGATGCTCGGCTTCAAACGCTTCAGGAATGTCGCCACTGCGATCTCAACCATCGAGCTGATGCATCGCATTCGCAAAAGGTCAGTCCAACCTCACAAAGCTGCGCCTCAAAGATACACTGCGCCTGCTATTTGGAAGGCAGTCCTTTCGGCACGTTGATATGGCGGCGAGTACGCCGTTTCAGAAACTTATGGGGCCGAAGGAAAGGTACCTGTCGCTGGGGATACAGGCGAAGAAGAGTGAGTTGCTGACAGCTGGTGTCAGGCTACTTGTGGAGCTTGGCGACCTGGGAAGGCGACAACATAACGGCATCCCAAATGCGTTTTTACGCGCCCGCGAAGCTGGAATCCGCATTGCGGATTCTTCCACACCCGTTCACCATGATTGGGTGACAGCGGTGAGCCGGAAACGAGCGGGACGCCGCTGAGGTGACATCCCAATTGATGACTTGAAGGTGGGCGAGGGTGACATTGCTCGGCGCGGGGCGATGGTTGAGTTGCGCTACAGCCGTTCGCTCACTTCATGGGCAGCCAGCAACTGTGAAATCCCGGACAACCCCATTGCCTCGGCCATCTCGCGTGGGGTTTCGCGGTCGTCGATGCGCGTCCGGCTAGCCGCGTCCGCACCAGCCGCCAGCAGCATCTCTACCGCAGGCAAATAGCGCACGCTCACGGCCATGTGCAGCGCGCTATAGTCGTTGATGCCGCGCTGCGCAGGACCGGCACCGAAGGCCAGCAGCAGCCTGAGCAGCTCGAGCACATCCGTTCGTGCGGGTGCGCCTGGCCGGGCGAGACTACATGAAGGCGCCGCAATCAGCGGCGGAAAACCCGCATGATCCACCGGCCGACGGGGATCCGCCCCGATCTCGAGCAAGGTGCGGATAAGGGGCAGCGGGCTATGGTAGATCGCGTACTCTAGGCAAGGCCCAATCCCCGGCAGCATGGGTCCGTTGGGAATGCAGGCCGGGCATTCAACCGCCGCCCGCAGCGCTTCGATGTCGCCGGTGAGCAGCCAAGCGAAATCGCCGCGTTGATCCTCGCCCCGACGCTCTCTCCCGAAAGCTACAATGGGGCCAGATCGGGCGACACGAAATGAAGAAGCCAGACATCAAGCGATGCGACCAATAGCGGGTGCCGCGGCACCAGGTCCGGATCGTGTTGGCAATACCGACTTCGTCAGGCCAACGTCCTGCGCGAATGTCCTGAGTAGTCTTGTCCCTGGTCTCCGCGCTGTCCCTGCGCTAGCGCCCGACCGGTTCCGGAGTCCACCAAGAATTCGAATGGCGTCAATGGTCCGTTGGACCCTCGCCGTTCCTCAATACGGATTTGCAGGTTTTTTTAATGTATTACATCAATATCATTTAAACGCATTCTGATTGCATATGTAAGAGATCATTAGCCCCTCCAGAGTGGGGGGAATCTTGTGTCAACTTTCAAGGTATCGTTTCCGTTACAAATAGTTACCGGTCCTTACGAAGGCCGGCTCAAGCACGGTGGGATTGGGCAGGAGTCGCTCGGTTGTTTCCGGCTAACGAAAATATGCAATAAAGCGAGATCCAACACTCGGCAAGATTGGCCTGAGCGACGATCTACGCACTGAGCGTTATTTAAAAGGGAAGGTCGTGGAACAATGGGGTGTTTCTCCGGGTAGCAATGCCCGGCTAAAGCGCAGCAGCAAGGTGCCGCGCCTTGCGCACTGTACCGAGGGGTTGCACGCGATTGTTGCCGTTGCGATTCCGCTACCGTCGATTGCCGACGCGCGATTAGACACGCCTGTGTCGTACCTATCGCGCCGACGTCGAAACGGCCAGTCTTGCAAACTCAACTCCGACGAACCCTTCTTGCCGCGCGACGATTATCAATAGTCGACGCACCGCCATTGAAGGATCGGTGGGTCGCCGGGCGGTAATAGAGACGCGAGATATTCCTCCGCATGGTGAGATGGAGGCCGTTCCTCATCAGGAACGGCCTGTCGGTCTGTCACGTCAACTTGGAATAGGCATTTGCGAGTCGTGGAATGGGAGAGGCGTACTCCCTTGCCTAGACACGCTTGCATATGCATATCGCGTGCAATGTCACAGTTTAATTGGAAAGGGTTAGCACGATGCGCGCAGATATGGCATTGCAAATGCTGAGCGACCTCTTCTGGACAGGTCTGATCGTCTGCGCACCGGTATTAGGGCTGACCATGCTGGTAGGCCTTGCCATTAGCCTCTTGCAGGTGGTCACGCAGGTACAAGAGAACTCGCTTACGTTCGTCCCAAAGCTTCTGACTGCCGTGGTAAGTCTAGTTGTATTCGGGCCATGGATGTTACGCAAGTTTGTTCAATTCTCCGTACACCTCTGGTCCGGCATTCCATCAATGCTATAGAAATCCATGTCTGCGGCTGACTTACCTACCTTCGACATTGCCTGGCTAGAGACGGTGTTCCTTCTGTCCTTGCGATTAGGGTCAATGCTCCTCATGACACCAATCTTGCCGGCGGCAAGCGTGCCGGCCATTGTGCGGGTGTTGCTTGTCCTCGCGTTGGCGGCGACCTTGTCGCTCTGCCTGCCAGGGGCCAGCCTACCGTCAAGCATTGGCGAACACACCGCTGATCTGTTCCAAGCGGCTCTCATTGAATTATCTCTAGGAGTAACGCTGGGGCTTGGCATACTGCTCGCATTCGCCGCCTTTCCCATAGCAGGGAGGTTGCTGGACATTCAGATTGGATTCGGTATTGCCCAAGTCTTCGATCCCACCACCAATGCGCGCCTACCGCTCTTTGCGACAGCATATAACCAAGCAGCCGTACTCGTTTTTTTCTTAATCAATGGGCATCATGCCCTGTTGCGAGGTCTTGCCTACAGTCTTGAGCGGTTCCCGCTCGGCCGCCCGTGGCCGCTCGCTGCCGCACTGACGCCCATGCTCAAGCAAGCAGCAGGGCTTCTCGGCCTTGGTTTTGCCCTCGCCGCCCCAGTCGTTTTTTGCATTCTCTTGATCGAACTGGCACTTGGCGTTGTTGCGCGGAATCTGCCGCAGATGAATATGCTGACCATGGGGATCCCCGTGAAGATCGTGGGTGGCTTGCTCGCGGGGTCCCTGTGGTTCGCGGGAATGGGGAACGTGATGTCGCGCGTCTACGATGGCATCTACCAATCCTGGAACTCGATCTTTCTGCAAATGTCGATGGACGGAGCGGCAAGTAACAACTCCCGGCGCTTGCTGGCATGGGGGGATGATGGCTGACCAAGACGTCGACAAGAATCAGGCGGCCACGCCATACAAGCTGCAGAAGGCCAAAGAGCGCGGGCAGGTCGCGAAAAGCCGGGATGCCATCTCGGCGGTGACGTTCACGGCGGCAATGGTATTCCTGACCTCGCAGGGCTGGGAGACGTGGCGTAGCCTGTTTCAACTGGACCGTGCGTTACTGGCGCAAGCGGGCCGGATTGACGCCAGTCCTTCGGCAATGTGGCATCTCACGGAAGCAATGGTTCGGACCGCGCTAGGGCTGGGCGTCCCGTTTCTTGTCGCGTTGACCGTCTCCGCAATTGTGGGAAATCTGCTGCAGACCGGCCCGATATTGTCGTTTGAACCCCTCAAGCCAAGTTGGGACCGTGTCAATCCGGTGCAGGGCTTCAAAAAGCTACTCTCGTTGCGCACCTTGTTCGACGCCGCTCGCGCCATATTGAAGTTGATCCTACTTAGCTTGGTGGCGTATTACTCGCTAAAGAGCCTGACGCCTCAGTTCTACCACCTTGCGAATCTGCCTGCTTCTGGCTTCGTCCGTACGCTGCTTGATGATCTTGCCTCGCTGGGCCTGAAGATGGCCGCGATGCTGGCCTTCATTGCCATTCTGGATCTGCTATACACGCGCCGCGAGTATGCGAAGAAGATGCGTATGAGCCGGAAAGAACTCAAGGACGAGGTCAAGCATCGGGAAGGTGACCCGCGAATCCGGGGCCGCATGCGGGAGTTGCGAAGGGAAATGCTCAAACGGAGCCGTTCACTGAGCAAGACGCAGGATGCGGATGTCCTGATCACCAATCCAACCCATGTCGCGGTTGCTTTGCGCTACGTCCATGGTGAAATGGAATCACCACAATTGATCGCGAAGGGCGCGGGTACGCTCGCGGCGGCGATGCGCAAGATCGCTGCGCGCCACCAGATTCCAGTTGTGCAGAATCGTACGTTGGCGAGGGCCTTGTTTCATACGCTCGACGTCGATAGATCGGTTCCACCAGCTCTCTATGGCGAAGTCGCCCGCATTATTGTCTGGGTGTTTGCCATGCGGCAAGCGCGGCAAGGTGCCATGGGGAGGCATGCTCCATGAGCCCATTGAAGCGTTTTTTCAATGCCAACAGCGACATGGCGATGGTGGTGCTGATACTTGGCGTCCTTGTCGTGCTGTTCGCGCCGATTCCATCAGGCCTGCTCGACTTCCTGATCCTTGCCAATTTTAGCTTTGCGTTCCTGATCCTTTTGCTGACGTTCTACATGGCCAGGCCTGTGGAATTTTCAACATTTCCGTCTTTGCTCCTGATTGCGACATTGTTCCGCCTGTCTCTGAATGTGGCGGCGACGCGTCTTATATTGTCGGACGGCGATGCGGGGAAGGTGATCGCGGCGATTGGTTCGTATGTGGTCGGTGGAAACTATGTAATCGGCCTGATCGTCTTCCTGATCTTGATTGTCGTGCAGTACGTCGTCGTGACCAGCGGTGCACAGCGTGTCTCGGAGGTGGCAGCGCGTTTTACGCTGGACAGTATGCCGGGCCAGCAGATGAGCATCGATGCGGACCTGAACATGGGGTTCATCGACCAGGCCGAAGCCCAGCTCAGGCGAAAGAACCTGGAGAAGGAGGCGGCTTTCTATGGCGCGATGGACGGCGCCAGCAAGTTTGTCAAGGGCGATGCAATCGCAGGTATTGTCATCCTGCTGATCGACATCATTGGCGGGTTGGTGATCGGTGTCATGCAGCATGGTTTGCCTTGGGCCCAGGCACTGCAAACCTATACCCTACTTACGATCGGGGATGGAATCGTCACCCAGGTACCTGCGCTGGTCATTGCCGTCGGCACCGGGATTATCTCGACCCGGTCGGCATCCGACGCCAACCTCAGCCGAGAGGTTTTGCGCCAGGTTACTTCGTTTCCCAAGACATTGCTTCTTGTTGCGGCAGCCCTGGGTGGCCTGATGGTGCTGCCGGGAATTCCTGTGGTTCCCACCCTGATACTCCTAGCGTCCGTGCTAGCCGTAGCGCTGGCTGCCTATCGGTCGTCCGCCGACAGATCCGAGACAAGCGACGCCCTCGCGGATGGCGTGACAGGTGAATCTCCAACAGGCACGGAAGACGATCCATATGCTTTGCTTGCTGTCGATCCGATTGAGATCAATATCGGCAGAAATTGGGTGCCCATAATTAACCAGACGGGCAGCCTCTTTATGGAGCGAATTGCGACCTTCCGTAAGCAACATGCGCAGGAGCTCGGTATGGTCCTACCCAGGGTTCGATTCAAAGATTCGACGCGACTTGGACCGGATCGCTACGAGATCGTGCTTGATGGCGTTGTATGCGCAAAGGGAGAAGCAAGGCTCGATCGTATTCTTGCGATCCACCCGACCGGCGATACGCGCGGGATTCCGGGTGAGATAACGCGGGATCCGACCTATAGCCTGCCGGCCCTTTGGATTGAGGAGCATCAACGTCAAGCTGCCATGGCGGCGAAGTTCACGCTTGTTGATGCGCCAACGGTGTTTATGACACATCTGAGCGAGGTTCTGCGACGTGAATCTGCCGCGCTACTGACGCGCACCGAGACGGAGAAGCTGCTGACCAGGGTGCGTCAGTCCCAGCCAGGGCTGGTCGAAGAGTTGATCCCGACTGTCCTGTCTTTGAGCGACATTCAGAAGGTCCTCCAGAACCTGCTGCGTGAGAAGGTCTCGATCCGGAATATTGACGCAATTCTCGAAGCCCTCGCTGACGCCGGTCGCAGTAGCAAGGACGCCAATCTGTTGACGGAGATTGTTCGTCATCGTTTGGGTCATGCCATCTGCCAGGGCTTGCTGGGCGAGGCAAGTGCATTGCACGTACTCACCCTCGACCCCGCAATCGAAGGAGAGTTTCTGCAAAGCGTTCAGCTGGCAAGAGGCGTTGAAGCTGGTGCCGGTGCGGCATCATCCGCGCTCTTTGTTATCGAGCCAAAGCTTGCCGAACAGTTCATCGGCCGTCTGGTGCATCAGGCCGAGAAGATGATGAAGAGCAATTTGCTTCCTGTTCTACTCTGTTCGCCGGAGCTACGGCGCCATATTCGCGCAATGTCTGAACGCGTGATGCCACATTTACGGGTGCTCTCCATGGCGGAGATCCCACAGAACATAGAGCTCAAGTCGTGGGGCGTCGTCGCGCTTTGACGATGTGCCGACAGTCGAGAAAAAGATCAACGGAACGCGAGAAGCGATGCAAGAAATCTTCGCAGTAACGCTGGCCAGCATGCATCAAGACATGGCTCGCCTGGACAGAGTTGCCCTTAACCTGGCAAACGTGACCACGCCTGGCTACAAGCGGGAGGTCGTCTCGGCACAACCTTTCTCGCAGGTAGTCGATGCCATGGCGTTCGCGCCGGAGCAGGCCGTGGGGCCGGACGGGTTGCAAGTGCTCAGCGACATGCGCCCCGGCACCATGAAACTTACGGGGCAGGCGCTGGATGTGGCCTTGGCAAGCGAGGGTTTCTTCGAGGTCACAACACCGAATGGCCTCGCTTACACGCGGCAAGGGAACTTCAGGACAGACGCTCGGGGCCGTCTGGTCACTGTGCAGGGCTACCCCGTGATGGGAAAAAACGGAGATATCTATCTCGCCACGCAATCACCAGCGATTGATACCGCGGGAAACATCACAGAGCCTAATGCGACGACCGGCCCCTCGGCCCTGAACCCCGGCGCGGCGGTCGCGCAGATCAAGGTAGTTCGATTTGATTCTCCGAAGACACTGCCTCGATTGGGGGAGGGCTTGGTGGCGGCGGGCTCTGGTATGACTGTCGCGAACGATGCCGAAATGCAAATTCGCCAAGGCGTGCTCGAGAACGGCAATGTGAACTCGATGCAGGAGATGGTCCAACTAATGCAGACCATGCGGCATTTCGAGTCCATGCAAAAGGTTGCGCAGGGCTATGACGACATGCTTGGCACTGCCATCCGCAAGCTAGGCGATCTGTCCTGACGTGGATGATTCTCAACGATGAACTCGCTATAAGGATGAGGCATTGTGTTTGACGCACTCTATATCGGCGCCACGGGCATGCAGGCGCAGCAACTTAACGTTGACACGATTGCAAACAATCTTGCCAACGTCAACACTACCGGGTTCAAGAAAAGCCGGGTTAGCTTTACGGACCTGATGGTACGTGAAGCGGCGCGTGCTCAGCCGGCCGCAGAGTCAGAAGTTGGGCCGCTCTCCGCCGTACCGCGGCTGGCGGCCGGCGTCGGCATCTCGAACGTTGGGAAGCTCTTTGATACCGGCGACATGAAACAGACCGGTTCATCGTTCGATATTGCGATACAGGGCGAAGGCTTCATTGAGGTCGCCTTGCCCGATGGCGCACGCGCGTTTACCCGTGGCGGTACCTTCAAGGTGAATAGCGACGGCATGCTGGTCACGCAGGCCGGCAATGTCGTAAAGCCCGGCATCTCGGTACCAAGTAATGCCAAGGACGTTAGCATTGCCGCCGACGGGCGAATCAGGATCACGGTTCCCAACCAGTCGTCGCCAATTGACGCGGGCCAACTGGATCTGGTGCATTTCACCAGCCCTGGCATGTTGCTGGCCCAAGGCGACAATCTTTATCGCGCGACCGACAATTCCGGGGAGCCGATCATAGCCAAAGCCGGGCAGGATGGCATGGGGACCTTTGCACAGGGCTTTCTTGAGGGTTCCAATGTCAAGATGGTTGACGAAATGGTGAACCTGATGGTCGCCCAGCGCGCCTATGAAGCCAGTGTGAAGGTTGTCCAAGCTTCTGACGAGATTCTTGGCATGGTCAATAACCTGCGCAAATAGGCCATGAATCGAATGCCAAGCCAGCCGGCGATCCGATATCGATCCGTTCGCACAATGTTCGCAGGCCTCGCGGGCGCGGTCTGCCTCATGGGCGTGACGCAAAAAGCCGGCGCGAGCGACAGGCTGCCAGGCATGGGCAGCGTGCGCGCCCTGGATGCAGGGGCACCCGCGCCCGTTCGCATTGAACTGCCGCCCTTGGTCGAGGCAAGGAACGCGGAGGTAACGCTCGGGCAGGTTGCGTCCCTGGCAACCTCGGACCTGGGGACGTTGCAGCGGCTAATGGCTTTACCCCTTGGCCGTCCGGCTAGGACGGGGGAGCCGGTGCGTCTTGAGCGCGATGCCCTCGTACGTTGGATTCGTGCTCGCACTAGCATCGATCCGCAGCAGATTGCCTGGAGTGGCGCGGAGGTGACGTATGTCTACGTGCCAACGCGCGAGATAAACGGAGAGCAGCTGGTGGCGGCCGCAGGCGACAGCCTGAAGGCATGGTTGCTTGCGCGAAGTTCGCGAGCAAGTATCGAGCTTAGCCACATGCCTCGGGACGTAAGTGTGCCCGCAGGAACCGTGAGAATGAAAGCGCGCCAGCTACCCGAAGCCGCATTGCTTGCCAAGCACATGTCGGTGTGGGTCGATGTGTGGGTGGACGAGCGCTTTGTGAAAGCCGTTCCTGTTGGCTTCGATGTAAGCGCTTACGGCCTGGGTTACGTGGCCGAGTATGCGGCGATGCCTGGCAGTGCACTCGATCAGGTCGCTCTACAGGCCAGGGAAGTTGAACTGACGGCGCTGACGACAAAGTCTTCCATGCTCGATATGTCACGCGCTTCGGGTACCGCCTTGCGGCTGCGTCGACCTGTTGGCGCGGGAGAAGTGGTCACGCGCGACCATGTCGAACCTCTTCCAGCGGTTTCCCGCGGAGAGTGGGCAACTCTCCACGCCGTCACAGGACTTGTCGATCTTGAAAGCCGCGTCGAGGTGCTGGAGGATGGGCGTACCGGGCAAATGGTGCGTGTCAAGTTGCCCAACGCAACGGCCTCCATGCTCGCGAGGGTGACCGGGGCGCGGATGGTGGAGGTGCGCCAATGATGCTGCGGCAGACTCGCTTTGCCGGTGCGGTATTGCTCGCGCTCTGCACCATGGGAAACATCACTCAAGCGAGTGCGGAGAGTTTGTATGGTGAACAAACCTACAGACCTCTCATCGCGGACAACAAGGCATTCCGCGTCGGCGATGTCATCACGGTCCAGGTTTATGAGAACTCAAGCGCAACTACCAGTACCGATACCACCTCTCAGCGCAAGAATAATCTCAATGTGGGTGTCAACACGTTGCCGACGGGAAGGCAGTTCGGCGGCAGCGTCGCCGTTTCCGGCGACTTTGACGGTGGCGGCACGACCCAGCGTGCCAACAAGCTGCTAGCCACATTAACCGTGTCCGTGCGGGAGGTCTTGCCGAGCGGCGATCTTAAGGTCGGCGGCGAGCAGTTGCTTACCGTCAACGATGAACAGCATAAGGTGACCGTGGAGGGACGCGTTCGTCCTCAAGACATTTCGGATGGGAACGTGGTGCTGTCCACACGTCTGGCGGAGGCGCATATCAACTATGTCGGCGATGGTGAGTTGTCGGATCGTCAGCGGCGCGCGTGGTGGCGAAAGTTGCTCGATCTGTTGGGGCTTTAATGTTTAGCACGCACTCAATACTCTCTTGCACTTTGCGGATTGTCCTGGCTGGAGCTGTCCTCGGAGCCGCAGGGGTAAGTCACTCGGAAAGTACGCGAATCAAGGACCTCGGGAAGCTACAGGGATGGCGGGACAACGCCCTGGTGGGCTATGGGATCGTTACCGGCTTGGCGGGAACAGGCGACTCGCCGACGAACCGTACCACGCGGCAAGCGCTATCGAACGTGTTTTCTCAGTTCAACCTGACGGTGCCCCCCGAACAAGTGCAAAGCAGGAATGTCGCGGTAGTGATGGTGTCGGCAGCGCTGCCTACTTTTGCACGCGAAGGCGATACGCTGGATGTCACGGTGTCATCGGCGGGAGATGCCCGTAGCCTTGTGGGGGGAAGCTTGCTGCTCACGCCGCTGAAGGGGCCAAATGGGCGCGTATATGCGTTGGCGCAAGGTCCGCTATCCGTTGGTGGATACCGCTACGACGCAAACGGCAATGTTCTTCAGAAGAACCATCCAACGGTAGGATCGCTGCCTAACGGGGCAACGGTGGAGGTGGGGGTCAGCGCACAGATGCTGAGCGCAAGCCAAGCTGTGACCTTTGTGCTCTCCGACCCCGACTACACAACGGCTAGCCGCATTGCCACGGCGATAAACAGCCAGTTGGGGGCGGGGATGGCCCAGGCAAAGGATGCATCCGGCATTGAAATCCGGGTGCCCGACAGTCAGCGTGACCAACTGGTCAATTTTGTGGCTCGGATAGAGAACGTGGCCATCGAGCCAGATCGAAGAGCCAAGGTGGTGATCAATGAGCGCACCGGTACCGTGGTATCGGGCGGGGACGTACAGATCTCGAAGGTGGCGGTTTCGCATGGCGATCTCAAGATATCCATCGCGACGCAGAATACGGCATCGCAACCAAGCAACATCGTGTGGCCAGGCCCGAATATCCGCACAGCCATCGTCAGCAATACGAGACTCGAAGTGAGCGAGCAGAACGGTCCTGGCTTTGTTCCAGCGGGAAGCAATACGGTGGCCGATCTTGTGCAGTCGCTTGCCAAGCTCAATACCAACACACGCGACATCATCTCGATTCTGCGTGCCATCAAGGCGGCGGGCGCGTTGCACGCCGAACTTGTCATTCAATGACCAACGAACGAACCTGGGATAGGGGCATGACCGAAGGTATCGAAGCCATCACGACGACAGCGCTGGGCTTGGCGCTCGATGCGGCGAGTCTGCGCCAGCAAGCAACCGCCGCAAATATTGCAAATGCAGGTACGGCCGGATATGTGCCGCTGAGAGTGAGTTTCGAGGCGCAGATGATGGACGCCCAGCGGACACTAGAGAGCCGCGGCCGGCTGGACACGGGTTCGCTTGGGGCGATGCAGGCGCGGCTCGAACCGGCATTAGACATGGCAGGATTGCCGACCAAGGTGATGCTGGACGTTGAGGTGGCCAATCTCGCGCAGAACGCGGTGCAATATCAAGCGCTGGCGAAAGGCTTGTCCAAGCACTACGCCATCCTGTCGGCAGCAGTAAGCGACGGCAAGAAGTAAGGGGAAAGAATATGGACTACGCTAGGGCTTTCGCGATCAGTGCCGCGGGCATGGCAGTTGAGCGCACCCGTGTGGACGTGGCCGCGCTCAACCTGGCCAATGCAAACACCATCGTCGGTGGCAACGCGACGACCTTCCAGCCATTGCGGGTGGTGACCCAGGCGACCGCGCCCATGGGCAGCGGCCTCCCTTCGTTCGCCGACAGGATTGAGGAGGGACTGGATGCACTTGATTCGCCGGGCTTCACGCTGCCGCAGGCCAGGACTGAGGCCAGCGGTGCCCAGCCCAGAATGGTCTACGAACCTGGCCATCCGTTCGCCGATGACAAGGGGTTCGTCGCTTACCAAGGCGTTGACGCTGCCAGCGAAATGGTGACGCTAATGGGCGCGTTGCGTGCGTACGAGGCCAATGTCGCGGCGATGAATACGGCGCGTACGCTGTCGCTCAAGGCATTGGACATTGGAGGAACGTCATGAGCGGTTGGGAAGCAATTCAGGCCATTGCCCAGGCCGGCCAAGCGGATCCCGCCGCCAGCATGCTTTCAAGTGTCGGATCGGGGGTGCCGCCAAGCGCCGCCGCTGGTTTCGGGAACATGGTCAATCAAGGACTGGGCGAGGTCAATCAACAGCTGATGGCCTCGCAGACCGATCTGCAGCAATTGGCGACGGGAAACATACAGAACCTGCATCAAGTCATGATCCGGCTGGAGGAGAGCCGCCTTTCCTTCCAGTTGCTTCTCCAAGTGCGCAATCGCTTGCTCGAGGCTTATCAAGACGTGATGAAGATGCAGGTATAAGCGAAAAGCTTGAATGGAATGACTATGCAACGACCGATGTTCAGGATCTTCGTATCCGTTGACGCTTTCTCCTTGTGCCGTTCCGGAGGCCACCAGTGATCCGCAGTCTTTGGCAGGACCTTAGCCAGTCGGCGCGGATTGGATTGGTGGCTGGGATCGTGTGTATCGCATTGCTGACGGGCGTATTCGGCTATTGGGCATTACGCACGGAATACCAGGTTCTATTCGCCGATCTCACGCCCCAGGACACGGCGGCCATGGTCGCCGAGCTGGATAGATTGAAGATTCCATATCAGTTGGGGGAACAGGGCAGTTCGATTCTCGTCGACCGGGACATGGTTTACAAGACTCGAATCAAGTTGATGGGGAAGGACCTGCCGCTCCACGGAGCTGTCGGGCTGGAACTCTTCAATAACAGTGACTTCGGCATGACGGAATTCGCGCAGAAGATCAACTATCAGCGAGCCCTTCAAGGTGAAATCACACGCACGATACTGTCTCTTTCTGAGATTCGAGATGTGCGCGTGCATCTGGCGTTGCCCGAGCAGGGGCTGTTCAAGCAAGCCAGCAGCAAGGCCAAAGCCGCGATTACCTTGACACTCAAGCAAGGCCAGGCTTTGCGCCCCGAGCAGGTAACTGGGATCCAGCGCCTGGTATCAGCGTCGGTGCCGGGGATCGCCACGCAGGACGTAACGATTGTCGATCAACATGGGGTTGCCCTTACCCGCGTGTCAGGCGGTGATGGAGAGGCCGAGACTGGCTCTGGGCGGCTTGACCTCAAGAAGGAGACTGAGAACTACCTGGCCCGTAAGGCGGTGGAAGTACTCGAACGGACTTTCGGGCAAGGGCAGGCATTGGCTAGTGTCGACGTCACCCTCGATATGGACCGCATCCAGACCACGACCGAGGACGTATTGCCGGTCCCCGGCAAAGTTGGTCAGGGTCCCACGGGTGTCGTGCAGCGTGAGCGGGAGAGTGTGCGAGAGACCGGGGCGCCATTGGACTCGCGCGTCGCCGATGCCAACGCGAGCCTTCGCGGAGGAAGCACGCAGCGAGAGACCGACTACGCCCTTGGGCGGCGGGTGGAGCAGGTCGTCAGCCAGCCGGGCTCGGTTCGTCGCATCCAGGTCGTCGCAATCGTTCGCAAGCCGTTGGACAGCGCTCAGCAGGACCAACTTCGCCGTCTGATCGCTGCGGCAGTCGGCGCCTCGCTCGAGCGAGGCGATACCGTTGTGGTGCAAACGATGGACGCTTTGCTGCCAGCGAATTCTCCGGGCCAAGTGCCGGTTGACGAGATCGGAGTGACGGGAAGGGCGGATGATCGACTTGGCCGGGAGCTAACCGCCGAAGCAGGTGCTCCGCCGCATCCATTCATGATTGGTATGGGACTGCTGCTGCTTGCTATTTGTGCGGGAGTTGGCGTGCAGATTTTCCGACGGGCTCGTCCGAAGGGAAGGGCGAATGGCAATCCGGCACAAGCTCAGCCTCCGCTCTCGGAAGCACAACGGCGCGCCGCGCTTGCGCAGGTAGAAGCCTGGATGAGGGGAGATTCAAGGGGCAATGGCAGAGGAGAAGCACTGTGAGCATGGATGCGCAACTGGCCGGAGCTGGCGCACCCTCCTCGGCGAGGAGTGCCGCGCTGCTATTGCATGCACTGCCGGAGCCGGACAGGCACTGGTTGCTGCAAAGACTAGAGCCAGGCGAGTCGGATGCGTTGCGCCCGTTGCTCGCTGAATTGGAGGAAATGGGAATTCCCCGTGATCAGGTTTTGCTACGCGAGGTCATCGGCAGTCAGTCGTATCTGGCTCAGCCCTTGACGAAAACGCCGGCGAAAGCTGCGCCAGAAACATTCTCGAAGCAGGGTGAGAATGACGCCGAGTCTGCGATCGTGGCACGTCTCAAGCAAGCGGATCCGGCAATGCTTGTTGCGATGCTTCGTCACGAGCCTGCCGGGCTCATTGCATGGCTCCTACTGCTGGAAGATTGGCCCTGGCGCGGAGCGCTGGTGGCCCAGCTGGACGCATCTAGGCGAGGCCAGGTGGAGGATGCCGTCGGGCGCTTGCGCAATTGCGATACCCACACCAAGAGCGCGCTTGCACTACGTTCAAGCATCTTGGTGATGCTGTCGCGTCGTCTGGACAGACTTGCTTTAAGCGAGGAGTGGCGAGTCAGGCAGGACAAAGTGCAGTCGCTTGCCGCGACAGCGGCAAGCGGG
>NZ_BAAILO010000068.1:22940-52996 GCF_054589115.1 Cupriavidus sp. 8B
ACCACGTCACGGGTCAGGCACGCTTCGCCGCTAGCCGCGGAGAGTGGCACGGACGCTGCTCCGCAGGAAGGCACCGTGCTACGCGATATCGCTATGCATAGTGTGCCGCGGTCTTTGATTCGGCGAAAGGCGGCGTCTCATAGGAATGAGCCAAAGAGCGGTAATGGCTTGCCGCAGGAAGCACTTGGCGCAGTATCGCTTGCGACGGGGTATGGCCGCGAGGCGACCAAGCCCGACGCACAGGATTCGACAACGGCGTTACCCCCGGCAGCAAGCGCAGGCGGCTATGAGGCGGGCTGGCGAGTTGGCCAGCAAGACGGCCTCGCACTGGGGAAAAAAGAAGGCTACAAGGCGGGGCTTCAGATCGGCAAAGAGGACGGTCACAAGCAAGGGCTCATCGAAGGTCGGGCGGCGGGCCAATTGGAGGCACAGGCAATTGCGCGCCGTGAGGTCGGTGAGCGGCTGGATCAACTTGACCGGTTGTTGTCGGCGATCCCTTCCGAGATCGGCGCACGGCTTGATCGCGCCGAAGGGGATATGGCAGCACTCTGTTTTGAGGTGGTCTGTCGCATGATCGGAGAAGCTGCCGTGGAACTGGAGGGGGTTAGGTGCATGGTTCGCAATGCCGTCAGCCAGACAGCCAGCAGGCGTCTAGTGGCCATACATGTCCATCCGCGCGATCTGGAGGCACTGCAGGGCGATGCCAATCTGAAGACCTGGTTGTCCGGGCGCAACGAGGAAGGCCGAGCGCCGGTTCAATGGATTGCGGACGATCAGGTGCGCCTTGGCGGATGCATCGTGCGGGCACCAGAAGGCAGCCTGGACGCAAGGCTTGAGACGCAACTCGCGGTATTGCACGATGTGGTGTCCCGTCGAGCCATGCACCAGTCTCAATCATCCAAGTCGAACTCCGCATCCACGCTATGAGGGACATCGGACAACTCCTTGCCACCGTGCGTCGGACGGAATTTGCCCGGCGTATCGGCATTGTTCGCAGGCTTTCCGGCTTGGCAATCGAGGCCGAAGGGCCAAGTGTGCGTGTAGGCGAGCTGTGTGTCATTTACGGCAACGAGAATGAAGTGTCACGGTGCCGCTTCGACGCCACGTTCGGATTGCAGGATGTCGCTTCGTTAGCGGGAAGGCGCGATGTCGCGACGACAGGCCCGACTCCGGTTTTGGCCGAGGTGGTTGGTATCGAAACGGGACGCGTCATCCTGATGCCGTTTGGTAACGTTCATGGGCTTGCTGTGGGCGATACGGTGATGGCGCTGGGTAGCCAATCGGAGTTTGGCGTGGGAGAGGAGTTGCTCGGGCGGGTGATCGATGGCTTTGGCCGGCCGCTTGATGGCATGGACACGCCACGCACGACGGTGACCTGGCCGCTCAAGGCGGCGCCGCAGAATCCAATGCGACGCCCGCGCATTAAGACCGTACTGGAAACAGGTATTCGCAGCATCGATGCGCTATTGACCCTGGGTCAAGGGCAGCGCGTAGGCATCTTCGCCGGGAGTGGAGTTGGGAAGAGCACCCTGCTTGGCATGATTGCCCGGCATGTCACGGCCGACGTCAATGTCATCGCACTGATCGGTGAACGCGGGCGTGAGGTGCGGGAGTTCATCGACAAACAGTTAGGCGCGGACGGCTTGAAACGCTCGGTTGTGGTAGTGGCGACGGCCGACCAACCTGCGTTGTCCAGGTTGCGCGCTGTGTATGCCGCGCTTGCGATTGCTGAGTATTTCAGGGAGCTAGGCAAACAAGTTCTGCTGACGATGGATTCGATTACGCGCTTCGCAATGGCTAAGCGCGAGGTTGGATTGGCGGCCGGCGAACCGCCAACCGCGCGTGGCTATACGCCCGCCGTGTTCGCGGAGCTTCCCGAACTATGCGAGAGATGCGGAACGGCACCGTCCGGCGGTTCAATTACCGCATTGCTCACCGTGCTGGTGGAGGGAGACGATCTGAACGAGCCCATTTCGGATGCATTGCGCGCGATTCTGGATGGCCATATTGTGCTGTCCAGGCAGATTGCACATCAGGGCCAGTACCCGGCCATTGATATTCTAAAGAGCGCTAGCCGGCTGCTACCTGATTTGGCGACACGGAATGAGCAGGATCTCGCAAACAGGACGATTCAGCTGCAGGCAATGCTGGAGCGGAATCGACAGATGGTGGAGCTCGGAGCGTACGAGCGGGGTTCGAATCCCGAGCTTGACATGGCACTGAGCCGTAGCCCACATTTGCTCGCCTGGTTAAGTCAGGCCGAGGGTGGTGCCAAGCGGGCCGACGCGATACAACAACTGGCCGGGGTGGTGTTGCAGGGGGCGGGAGCATGATGGTTCACCTGCACAGGGCCATTGTAGCCCGCCGCTCTGCCACCTATGGAGGCCCACATGAGTGCTGACCTCCGCGGCTTCCACTATCCATTGGAGCCAATTCGGCGCCAGCGGCAATGGCAGCTGGACAGCCTGCTGGCGAAACTTGGTGCAATGCAGCGGGAGGTCGCTCAAACTCAGTCGAAGCTTGATGCACTGCAGCGCCGTTACCAGGAGCAGGCCGAGGCCGCACTACAAGCCGCGGTGCAGAGTCTCAACGCGCAAGCGCATCGGCGTGGACTCCAGTGGTTGATGATCCTGCGAGATCAAATTACCGAGCAAGAACAGTTGCTTGCCGCGCGAGTGGTGCAGCGGGATTCGGTTCGGCGCGCATGTCTTGGGCAGCGACAAAAGGTCGATGTCATGGAGCGGCATCGCTTGGACAGCATGGAAGAGTACGTTCGCGCAGAAAGTGGCCGTCTGGCGAGTGAAGCGGACCGGGAGTGGATTGCAAGGCTCGGGCGGTCGGGGTCGGGAGATAACATATGAAAGCAGCACTGAACGGTACATTCCTGGCAGTCATTCGACAGAGTATCAGTCCGGCGGCACGTGTGCCGGCAGGTTCGGACGAAGGCCTTTCCGGCCGCAATCGGGCATGGCAACGGGCAATGGAACAAGCTCAGTTGGCGTCCTGGTTCAGGTCCGTTACTCCAAGCGTTTCGCAGAGCCGAGTCAATGCCGGCAACTCCGCTACGCAAACGGCAAATTTGGTGGGAGCCACGAGCCGGCCGGCGCGGTTGACGTCGCCGCACCGCACGGATGAAGCCGAATCGCAGCAGGACGCGGTTGAACCGGGGCTCTCAGCAACCCGTCCTGCGGTTGCCGAGCCAGGGGGCGCGGGGGAGGTCCCCACACGCTCGGGCCGCGAAGAGGCTGAGAGCCGGGCGCCGGAGCTTCGGTCTCAGCCAACGGGCGGAAGTGCCAGGCCGGGACGCGCGACGGAAGCGGACGAGCGAGATGCGCGCGGCACGGCGATGCAGCCAGAGAGTAACACTCAAACGCTCTGGATCCCTGATCCCAAGCTACCGCCATTGCTCCAGAGTGTGCTTCCAGAGCTTCAAAAAATCGCGTCCGAAGCCGCGGGCGGTGGGGCATCCTTGGCCGCAGGATTTCCCCCTGATATTCAGGTCAGCGTAACGAACTATTTGGGCGGGGGTCCGGCGACCATGCCAGTGCCACTTAGCTCCGCACCCATGCCTAGCACGGACGGTCCGGAGGCAGAGGCGATGGCGCCCCACGACGCGGAGCGGGCGGATCTTGACGCCCCCGGTTTCGCGCAGGGAGCCACCAAGCCCGCGAATACCGCACCGGTCCGGTTGCACGCCGAATGGACGGATGAAGGCGTACGCATCTGGCTCGGCGTGGACTACAACCAGGTTCAGTCGCTGCCGGAAATCACACAGCGATTGGAGCGGCTGCTTGCGGATAGCGGAACGCGGCTGATCGGGCTCGTCTGCAACGGCCGCGCCATACGGGACAACAAGACAGCTACCGCCGCGAGCGATTGGTCCGCGAGTGTGCAGTTAGCGGTGCGCGACGCTGGGTATCGCAATTCTTTACCGACACAGGGCGAGTCTTCCGGCTTGCCGATCTTCCACCACTATGAGCAGGCAGAACCATGACAATCAGCGCAGCCGGCAGCGTGGCCAGCACCGCAGGATCCCAGGCAAGCAATCTGAACATGCAGGACTTCCTCAAGGTCTTGCTGACTCAGTTGACATATCAGGATCCCCTGAAACCCATGGATAACCAGCAGTTCATGGCCCAGGTTGCGCAGTTTACGACCTTGGGACAGACCCAGCAGTTGAACAGCAATATCGAGACTCTGGTAGCAAATCAGGCTTCGCTGCAATCTGTCGGTCTGATTGGAAGGACCTTGGACATCAAGACTAGCTCCGGCCAGGTTACCGGAACGGTGACTTCGCTTTCGCTGTCCGGTTCGTCGCCGCAGCTAACCGTCAAAACCGGAACCGGCGCTGTACTGTCCAATATCGACCTAAGTCAGATCACGGCGGTACGCTGAAGTCCGAGCCTCCCTTCTTTGAAAATCTGGAGTCCCCAATGCTTGATTCCATCTACATCGCAATGACTGGCCTTCACGGCTACGAAAAGGGCCTGCGCGTTATCTCTAACGATACCGCCAATATGAACACGCCAGGATTCAAGCGGTCCAGCCTCCAGTTCTCGGATCTGTTCTATTCTTCAGGCAACACTGGCGGACAAAACGGACAATATGCGGGCCAGTTCGGCTTTGGTCTGAACACATTGGGTACTGTCCTGAACTTCCAACAAGGCCAGATGCAGAACACTGGAAACGATCTCGACGTCGCGGTCGATGGCCAAGGGCTCTTTGTTCTGAAGGGTGAGGGTGGAAGTGTCCACTATAGCCGCGACGGGCAGTTCAAGTTCAATACGGACGGCGATCTGGTCTCAACCACGACAGGCGAGCGGGTGATGGGGCTCGACGCCACAGGCAGCCTGAGCGCGATTAGCATCGCGAGCCTCAAGACCAGCGCGGCCAAGGCGACCAGCACGATTAGTTTCAGCGGCAATCTCTCCAGCACTGCCACCAGTCAGACGGTGGGAAGCGTGACGGTGATTGACGCCGCGGGGAGCACGCATTCGCTGTCGGTCAAATTGGTCCCCGTCACCGGTAACACGGGCAGTTGGACGGTCACTTTGCAGGATGGCACGACGACAGTTGGTACCGGGACCATTGGCTTTATCAATGGTCAGCCGGATCCTGCCCATGCCACTGTCTCTGTCAGCTATACACCAGGCGGTCAAGCCGCCATTCCGTTGACGCTGGACTTCTCCAACAATGTGACATCGTTCGATTCCGGGAGTCAGTCGACCCTGGCGGTGGCTTCTCAGAATGGCGTTGGGCCTGGCAACTTGACGAAGGCGACCTTCGACGGCACCGGTACGCTTATCTTGACCTATTCCAACGGCCAGACTGCGAAGGGTTCGCGCCTGGCACTAGGGCGTTTCAATTCGCCAGATGCAGTGGCATCTGTCGGGGATAACGAATTCGAAGTGGTCGACGGACGGGCGTGGGAGACCGGCGCTGCGGGTAACCAGGGCTTCGGCAGCGTTCGATCTGGAATGGTTGAAATTTCCAATGTCGACTTGTCGCAGGAGTTTAGCGATCTCGTCATCATGCAGCGCGGCTACCAAGCGTCGTCTCAAGTCGTTTCCACTGCAAACGACATGCTGACAGAACTCTTTGCAATGCGTGGAAAATGAGCGTGAAGTCCGAGTTTGCGTGGGAGGAGACGCCGCTCCTCGATATCGAGCGCTCTGCCGCGAGTGCACGTCCGCTGCGCTGGTGGTCAACTGAGCAACTAGAGTCGCTGGCCAGCGCGGCGACAGCTGTGCTCCGCACGTGGCAGGCGGATTGGGGTGTCGCGATGAGCTACGCGTCGAACCAGTTAGCCGCCACGCCATCGCTGGCTGCAGTGCGATGTCAGCCCGCCCACGAACTGGCCGCGCTCTCAGGACGCTATGGCCAGTCGGAGTGGAGCGCCTTGCAGGTTGATGGTCAGTCGGGTGGCTGTTGGTGGATGCTCGAATCGGAGTCTTCCATGCTGGTCCAGGCATCCAATGTAGACGGTGCATCTGCGAAGACGGAGCCGAGCCAGGGCTTGATAGCGGCGCTATTGACGGCCCTCTTTGGTGGCGGGCCAGCCTTCACGATGCCAGGCACGCCCAGGAAGGCGAGCTCGCCCGTGGCAGAGGGAGTCGCAGACGCAGCGCTTTCGGATTGGTGGACACAACTCCGGCATTGGCTCGGTGCTTTGCAGTCGGCACCCAATGCCGAATTGACGAATCCGATGTGCCGCCTGGACGCGCTCCCAGTGCCGCTACTGCAGCCGTGGTCGGGAACGGCATGGCTCGCCTTGGATTGGTGTGGACACGTTTTGCACCTCCTCGTTGATTTCGCGCGAGTGGCGCACGTTCTGGGCGTTCCCTCCACTACTTCAATGCATCGTGCGGGAACGGGCGGTGGCGCGAGGGATGAGCCGCTCACCGCCATGTACTCTGCCCTCAATGGGTACACGGTATTCGTACAGGCGGAGCTTGAGCCCGTGGAGTTGGAGTTGGGATTGCTGGCGGCGCTGCGTCCCGGCGACGTCATCCGATTGCCCCATTCTCTGGATGCGCCGCTACTGGTGCGGACTCATGATGGCGAGCTGCTTTGTGAGGCTTTTCTCGGCAAGGTTGACGCACAGCGGGCAGTCGAATTGCTACCTCGTCACCCCCCCAGATCCAACAGCGGACTATAGGTGCTGCACGGCAGTGTGCAGCAATGAAGAATTCAAATGAAGAAGGCAATGGAGCATTTCTTGCAGTCGGCGATGAACGAGAAAGAACACGATACGGTAGACGCGTCCACGGTACCCATGGCGCAAGTGCTAGCGCTCAGCGATTTGCATACCCCATCGGACAACGACACGGTGCGGCCCACTTTGGTGGACATTTCCAGTCCCCAGGAAAATCCGCTCCATCGCGTCAAGGCCAGGCTCACCGTCTGTGTCGGCGCCGCATCGCTCACAGTGGGGGAGCTGCTCGCGGCGAAAGAGCAGCAGGTCTTGCGCCTCGACCGAAAGATCGAGCAACCGGTGGATCTGGTGCTGGAGGGGCGGGTGGTGGCACGAGGGCAGCTCGTGGCCGTGGACGAGCATTTTGCGGTACGTATCACCGAGTTGCCTGTCGCTCTCAAGGTATAGGTCAGGCAAATCGTGTGTGGATTTCCATATCAAGCCTCCGGCACTGCCCGGAGGTGCGCGCTCGTCGCACGAGTGGCGCTTCGTGCCGTGCTGAGCGGTGTGCTAATGCTTGGCGCAGCCGCCGGAGCGGGCCGCTCGCTCGCGGCCGAGCCGCCAGCGGCATCCGCCGCGGTAGCGCCAGCCGCTGCGGCAAGCGTGGCCGAGTCCGGGCGACCGCCCCTGGGTATCCCGGCAAGCATACCCTTGCGGCGCGATGCGGAGCCGGACACAGCCGGCATGATCGGCACGCCGCAGTGGCTTTTCATAAGCGGGATGCTGGCGGTGCTGATCTGGGCAGGGGTGCGTCGATGGCGACAAAACCGTGCGGGGCCGCCTCGGATTGCAAGCGGATGGACGGCGTGGTTGGCGCAACGTGCTGGCCACGGATCCGTACGTGTTCAAAGCTCCACACGTCTATCGGGTCGCGCCAGCCTGCACGTTATTCAGTGGGATGGGCAGGAGTGGCTGCTGGGCTGCACCGAGCAGAACATCTCGCTGTTGGGTCAGCGCCCCGCGCGCGGAAGGGATGTCTCGACCGGCGACGGAGCGGCGGCGGCCGGGGGAGAGTCATGATGCAGGTCCAATGGCGTGGGGCGTGGACGGCATTCCGAGGCTTCGCCTGTCTGCTTTTCTGTTCGCTTGTGCTCGGCGGCGCCGCGCTCCAGCCAGTACAAGCGCGCGCTGGTACGCCGGCGACGCAGGCCCCGGTAGCAAAGCTTCTTGTCGCTTCGAACGAGCGGGCCGCGATGCAGATGGCGCCAGCCCTTGCGCCGCGCTCCAGATTGACGGCCAATCCGTCAGGCGTGGTACCGGCAGTCGAAACGGCACAGGCGTTGCGCGTTGTACTGGGACTGACGGTACTCGCCATACTCCCAGCCCTGCTGGTATCGCTGAGCTCTTTCCTGCGTATCATCATTGTCCTGTCCATGCTGCGGCACGCAATCGGCATGCAGGAGACGCCGCCGAATACCGCGCTGATCGGCCTGGCGCTGTTCTTGACGCTGTTTACCATGTCGCCGGTGCTGGAGCAGGTCAACCAGGAGGCGTTCCAGCCGTTCATGGCTGGGAATATCTCCATGCAGGCCGCCTATGACAAGGGCAGCGCGCCGTTGCGTGAGTTCATGGTGCGCCAGACCCGTGAGCAGGACCTGGCGCTGATGGTCGAGTTGTCCAAGGCGAAGCCACCGCAGTCGATGGACGATATCAGCAATGTCCAGTTGATTCCCGCTTACATGCTGTCGGAGTTGCGGGCGGCATTTCAAATCGGTTTCGTGGTGTTTTTGCCCTTCTTGCTGATCGACCTGGTGGTCTCAAGCATCCTGATGGCACTTGGCATGATGATGATGCCGCCGTCCACGATCGCGCTGCCCCTCAAGATCCTGATGTTTGTGCTGATGGACGGCTGGAGTCTGCTGCTCAAGGCTTTGGTTGGGTCGTTCCACTGAATCGTGCCCATACCCTGTCATGTCAGAATCAAACAATAATGCACCAGGGCCGTATGGCGACGTCGCTCCACAAAGGGCGGGACAGCATCCTTGTGCAGCGGATGGTGCGGGGGACTCGCGCGACGGCAGGTTGCTGCCAGGCGAGACGGAACTCTGGATGCGCTTGCGGACTCGGGGTGACGACGCTGCACGTGAATTGCTGAGTGCACACTATCTGCCCTATGCTAGGGCACAGGCTGCAAAACTCTATGCCCGCCGTACCCATGACGGATTCGAGTTCGACGAGTACCTGCAGTTTGCCGTCGTGGGTCTCATGGAATCGCTTGAGCGATACAGCCCGGATCACGGGGCACAGTTCAAGACATTTGCAACGCCACGGATAATCGGCGCGATGCTTAACGGGCTCGAGCGCTTGAGCGAGCGGCAACAGCAAATCGGGTTACGGCGGCGCCTCGCAGCCGAGCGAACGGCTTCGCTCGCGGCAGGCGCGCTGTCCGAGGGCAATGCGCAGCGGCTACTGCGCGAGCTTGGAGACATTGGCGTGGGAGTTGCTCTCGGGATTCTCCTGGAGGGCACCGGAATGCTGGTCGATCATGACGAAGGCTTGCCGGATAATGCCTACTCTCGTGTCGAGCTGCGTCAGTTGCGCCTGCAGATCTGGCGTCTGGTGGAGAACTTAACGCCGCGGGAGCGCGACGTCATCCGCCTACACTATCAGCAGCTTAAGCCATTCGAGGAGATTGCCATTGAACTCCAATTGACCAGAGGGCGCGTCTCACAACTCCATCAGCAAGGCCTGAAGCGCCTACATTCCCTGACCGTACGGGGGGGAAGATGCGATATCGCCTACTAGAGGGAATGATCCCTCCCCGCCGCAACCTTGCCGACGCTTTCATACCCGATCCACTCCCGGTGTCTTACAAGCATGCCAATAGAGTCAACAGTGATGCAGCCTGATCCCGCAGTCGTGCAGCGCCTGGAGCGCCTGCAACGTTATTTGTCGGCCGACCCGCAGAATACGAATCTGCGCGTTGACATATTTGATGCCGCCCTGGAAACTGGCGAGCTCGATCTCGCCGAGCAACAGGTGACGGCGGTTCGGCAGGCTGGCAATGGAGAGCTGGCTTGGACCAATCGTCTGGCTTTACTTCGGCTCGCCCGCAAGGATTACGCCGGCGCGGAAGTCTTGCTGGAGGACATCGCCGCGCAGGGAGTGGATGAGCCGGGTGTGCAGTTCAATATTGCCTATGCACTCTTTGGACAACACAAACTGGAAGCGGCGCGGGAAATGCTGCTCCTGCTCCTTGATACGCCACCGGAAACAGGGCAGCCGGCGCTGACGCTTTGGCTGCGCTGCCAGCATCACCTTGCCCAGTTCGATGACGGGCTTCGCGAGTTCGCGCAACGGCTTGCGGCGCGTCCAGTCTCAGCCGAGGCTTTGGGCGTAGCAAGCCTAATGGCGCTTGACGGCGGGCGGCTCGAGGAAGCCCGGGTGTGGTCTGAGCGAGCCCTGGAGGCCAACCCGGACCAGATTGAAGCATTGGTATCTCGCGGTTCACTGGCGCTGGGAGATCGACAGACGCACATTGCCCAAGCGTCTTTCGACCGGGCCGTGACGGTCAATGCTTTGGATGGTCGGAGCTGGTCGGGACTGGCCTTCGCCAATATGCTCGAACAGCGCCTGGATCTCGCGCTCGAAGCGTTCCAGCGAGCGGTGACCGACATGACGGGGCATATCGGCACCTGGATCGGGCTGGGATGGTGCCAGTTCCTGCGGCGGGATGTCAGCGCCGCGCGTGATGCATTCGAACGTGCCCTGCATCTCGATCGGAATTTTGCCGAGAGCCATGGGGCGTTAGCCGTCGCGCTTGCCGCCCAGGGGTTGAGGGCTGAGGCGGAGATTGAGATCGATATCGCCCTGCGGCTGGACCGGTCCAGCCTCTCGGCGCGGTATGCCCAAGGGATCCTGTCCGGTGAGGTTGATGATCCGCAGGCTTTCCTACGCCTGGCACAGCGCGTGCTTTCCCAGCACCGCGGCCCTCGCGGGGGTGGGGAAGGGGCTTCACTTGCGGATTTAGTGCTGGGGCCTCGACAGTAGCTATCGCGAGGGACGAGATACCGAGGAGCGGGCTGTCTGCAGCAATAGATCGCCCGCACGATCCATCGCGGCCCGGAGCTCTGGGTTCACTTCCATGGAGTCCAGTACCCGTCCGACAAGGTCGTCAAAACCCGGATCGTTGATCAGGTGCACGCCGAACTCCCGACCCAATACGGAACCCAGGTAAACGCGGAACGCTCTGCGTCTGCCTTGCGGGTCATCGGGCGAGATGGCGACCACCGCCTGGGCGACCTGTGTCAGCAGGTCATCCGTATTACCCGGCGAGCTTCGCGCCCGTGCAGGAGCCGCACCCCCAGTTCTGCCGGGCATCTGGCGTTGCCAGGCGAGAGCGTGCTCGCGGATATGCGCCAGGAGCTTGCTGGTGGGGTCGATCGAACTCATAGGGCTCCTTGTGGTGCTCGGTGCTCGTCATGCTGGCTGAGGGCAAGTAGCCGGCACTGCTCGGCAGACGGCAACATAGCAGTCGCTTTGCATAATTGCAACCGGCAGGCACTCCGCGCAGACGGCTGGCTCCGGCGTGCCGTCCTCGCGCCGGATGGCCGCATGGCGCGCGCTGCTACAGGCCGAGTTCCTTCACGAACTGGTCGACATGGACGGACCATAGTTTGCCGCCGTAGGAAAGCAATAGATGCCCGTCCCTGCCGACGACTTCCCCTGTGCTGATAAACCGGGTAGGGCTGCCACCCGACGCAAAGGCCGCGTGCCATGCAGTTGGGGCGGTCGCTCCCCAGAAGAAATCGTTCTTGGCATACAGCCAAAGCCCTGGAATTGTGGCCGATTTACCCATCTCGCCCATCACCTCGGCCATCTGCTCTGCGTCACAGCTACGCCCCGGTGCGAGGTCTGGCGAGCCGCCGGCGCCGCCCGAGAAATTGATATAGGCGATGACGCCGGGTGGCCGGGCGGCGGCGGTGGCTACCGTAGCAAAGCCTCCGACGGACCTACCCTCCAGTATGAGGCGGCTCTTGTCCGCCCACGTCTGTTCACGAGTCCATGTTATTGCTGCGAGCGTCACCTCACGGGTCACCTTGGCCAAATTCCGGTAGTCAGGCTTGCGCGTGCAATTACCCAGTGTGTCGAACGAAGCGCCGGCATTTTCCCGATCGGGGCCGCCGGTCTCGCCGTACCCAATCCGCACCGGCGCGACGATGGCGATGCCCTTGGCCAGCCAGTACCGGACATGCCCTCTCAGAATCGGATTCTCCAGCTTGCCCCGCTCGACGCGATCTGGCGATCGGCCATGAGAGAAGATGAGGGTCGGAAAGGGGCCCGTGCCAGCAGGCTTGTAGACCTCCGTCCGCATCTTGATCTCGCCACCGAACGTACCCGCGCCGGGGACCGGAATCCATACAATCTCCGGCTTGATATCCGCCAGTTCGGGGGAGGGGCTGACTACCTCGGCTGCGACGATCTGCGGCGTAGCCAGGAGGTCAATCGCCAACAGTAGTGCACTACAGACGATGATCGCTAGCGCCTTCCAGGCTATCTTGCGCCTGGCATCACCATTCTGGAACGTTGATGCATTCATTCTCTTTCCCTGCATGATGGGATGATTCAGCGAAGTGGACGCGGATGTCTGAGCCATTCCAGGCCTCGGGGGGTGGGCGCTGTTGTGTGCCGTGCGGTACGTATCGGGGTATCACGAACGCGTTCTACTGCTCCCCTCAGTGGACACTGCGGTAGGTCGATAGCAAGAAATGGGCCTCGGATTCGGCGTTGGTCGCCGCGATCGCTTGTTCGGCGTAGGGCGTGGTGTCGCTTTGTCGTTCGGCCCTGCTGTCACGGGCTGCCGCGACAGTGCCTTCGATCCGGCTGATCAGCAATTGCATGTCCTGGTTGAGGGGCGGGTTATCGGTATTGAACTTGATTCCTTCTCGTAGCCAATGGCATGCCTGATCGAATTGATCGTTCTGTAAAGATTCGAAGGCCATCTTGAACAGCCTCAACGGGTGGGCTTCCTCAAGCTTGTCGAGGGGGGCCCAGGTCGCGAGCGCTGCGGATGGCCGGGAACTCGTGAACTGCAATAGTCCAAGCTGGAAGCGCGCAATGGCGTAGTCCGGCGCCGCCTGCAGGGCGGCAATATACGCGGCCTCCGCACGATCCGGCTCTTGATCCTGAATATGTCGGGCTGCCAACAAGAGGAGGGGGCGCGGGTCGGCGGGGTGCAAGCTGGCGGCTTGCTCTAGAAGTCTTCTGGCGCTAGCTGCATCGCAATGCTGAAGCTGCTGCATCAGGGGGAACAGGTAGTCGGAGTCACGTTCCATGAATTGTCAATGTTTGAGGTGGGCCCGCAGACGTGCATTCCGGCAACCATCTGGATGTTGTGTCCCGACCGTTAGTCACGTGGATGCGAAGAAGTGTATTAGACAGTCGTGTGAGGATGCACATCGAAGATCAGGTGAACCCTGACCTGGCGAGAGCGGTTGAAGGCTGCATGTGGGAGCTTATTGTTGAACCACCACAATTCGCCCTCTCGCATCCTGACGTCCTCATCGCCGCAATTCATATCGCTGCCATCGCTCTGGATGATCAGGTGGTACCGGTCGCGGCAAGCATAATAGGTACCGTGATCGATGTGCCGATACACTTGCCCGCCGGGCTGCAGCCTGGCGAAGAGTGCTCGACCAAGGTCGCCCTGCAGTCGATGGGACAGATCGCGCAACACCGCCAATGTCTGAGGGAAAAGCGCTGCCGCGGCAGCCAGATTACTTTCGTGGACATCCTCCAATCGTTTGGTGGCCCCCCCGTTCTTTGCCGATCGCAGGAATATGGACTCAGTTTCCCGCTGAACGGCGATGTTCCGTTGACGTGACGTACTGAGCAGCCAGGCCGGTTCGTTCTGGCGCAGTTCGGACGCAATCTCATCGACAGAAATCCTGCTGTCGATCAGCTCGAAGTTCTTCATGACTTGGTCCCGGTGGCAGATGCGGACCATGCTTGCAGGTCAACGCCGATCGCCTGGATATCTCGCAGCGTGGAGATCGAATGAATCCTCGCTTGTATCGTCTCTTTCAGGATTTCGGTCTGTACCAGCTTCTCGTCTGCTTGACGCATGGTGGCCAAGAGCTCGCTCGCGGCGTCGGGCAGGGAGAGGTCACGTCCACGCGCGTAAACTTCTAGCAAGGTAAAGTCGAGATCGTCTGGTTTGATGCCGCCATTGTCAAGCAGGGCTCGTGCGAGCTTGACCCTGCGCTGGCTTACCACATCGTTGGCGATGTAGGCGCTGTCATCCTGCAGTCGGGAGCGCACCGCATTGACAACTTCGCGCAGTTGGGTTCGTAAGCGAGCGATCTCGTGGGCCTGATGAGTTTCGGACAAGGGCTTTTGCCAGTCCTCGGGTTCGAACGTCGAGGCGGGAAATGGGAATTTCGCCGAGAGTTCCGGGAGGACTTCGTCCAGCAACTCCCGACGCAGGCGGACCATGTCATCCTGCGTCAGGGCACGGTGTATAGCTTGCGTGTAGTGCTCGCGGACGCGTTCGGTGCGTACCAGCATCGCCAGGGTTTCTGTGTGGCGGGACTCGACAAGCGATGCCGCCTCCGATAGCGAAATACCCCGTGCCGTGGCGATGGCATCGAGCATGGGAAAGGTCAGGGTCTCCGGCAGCGCCTCGGTGAGGGTGCTTGCATACTGGCGGGCTTCCAGCAGCTTCTGTTGCCGCACCTCATTGCCCAAGGCGCAGGTAGCGGTGAAACGGCTGCGGGCTTGGGAGATCTTGTCACGCAAGAGGGTCAGCAAGGCACGCCGGTTGCTGTCAAGTAGACGTTCCAGTTGCGGCTTGGGCTCCGGCTCGCGCACGTCCTTGAAGACGCCGCCATTGAAACGCCAGCCCCAGCAATTGCGCAATGTCATCGCCGCCGGCAGGTCTCCCAGATATTGCGAGACAAAGTACCAGTCGCCTTCCATGACCGGCTGGTAGTCAGGGTCATCGGTGAAATACACGAGTCGGTTGGACTTTACCTGCGTGACGATGATCCAGCTTCCGGCCGAGCGCACGTGGCGCTCCGGCGACCCCGAGGCGGCATCTTGCAAACTTGGTGAGCGCGTGCTGGTGTTCATAGTTCTTGATTGCAATAGAAATCATGTATCCGGAAAGCTTTCAGTCCCGAATGATTGCTGGCTGCCACGAGCATGGGAATGCCGCCGGCGTAGCCAAGGGCGGGCGGTTGGCGATATACGCCTCCGATACTGCCTTCCCAAAGCTTGACCTCGCGCTGCGGGTCGAGGACGGCCAGGTGGCCCTCCCTGGAAAGGACTACCAGATAGCCATTGAAGGCAACCGGCATCCACACACCCGAGCTGCGCAGGCGCGTAAGCCAGCGGATACCCAGGCCGTCCACGTCGAACGCTGTCAGGTGGCCCTTACCATCAAGTACATAGGCAATGCCGTCCTGGACGTGCAGAAACTGCTGATGCAGGCCGGCGCCGTGCCGGCGTGCGTTTGCCTCGGCGCCAGTGTGCATGTCGAAGCTCTGCAGATGGCCGTTCTCCGTGGCGACAAGAACCCGGTCGCCAGCCAGGGCCGGCCTGCCGCGTACAAGGCCCTTTGAGCGCGCTTGCCAGCGCAGCTCCCCGGTGTCCGCATCCAGGCAGACGATGGATTTATCGTTGCAGGTCGCGACGACCGACCGATGCGTCGGACTGTAAGCAACCGTTGCCGGTGGCCAGTATGCGTGTCGATGGCGCCAGAGGACGCGACCGGTTTTCCAGTCGAGGGAATATAAGTGCCCGAAGGGCTCGCCGCTGTTCTCCTGCTCCGTGTTGATATACAGGCGCCGGTTGGCCAGATCGATCACCGGAGTAGCATGGACGTGTGAATCCGGGCGCCACCGCCACTGGATCTCTCCATTCTCGCCATTCAAGCGAGTTACGGTCCCGTCGTAGCAGCCGAACACGAGGCTGCCGTCCGCATGCTGCAACTGCTGGACAATGCCCTTGTATGGTTTCGCGAGGCTCTCGTAGCGCCAGGCCGCCTCGCCGCTGTGTGCATCCATTCGCCAGACCCGGGATTGATCGTCGGCAGCAAAGACGGCATCGCCGGCGATGACCGGGGCGCATTTGATCGGATGCTTGGAGTGGCCGTTGAGTTCAAACCGCCACCAGAGGGGGGTATCAACGAAGCCTGGTGCCGCGCCCCGCATGCTCGGCGGTCGAGCGTCGAAGCAATCGCGCGTCAGTCCAATATCATGCCGCTTGAATACCGAAACTACGGGGAAGCGGCTGAGGCTGAGCTGGCGCGAGCCCAGGGGACGCCATTGGTCGAAGAGTACCGCCAGGGCACAGAGTTGTGGCGCGAGATTATCCGCGGCCAGTGCCTCCTCGACCAAGGCTACGGCAGAACCGGCACCGAGAAAGTCGTCAACAATCACCGCACGCGTGCCGGCGGCGCATCGCGGCCCCTCGACCCACCGTTTGCGATGGTGCGTATTGCGCGAACCCCTGACCATCAGGATGCCGAGGTCGGTGCCGTCATCCAGGGCGGCCAGCGCGACCGCGAATAGGAGGGGCGTCGCGCCAAAGCCGGGGCCCACCAGTACTTGCGGTCGAAACGGTTTGATGAGCGGCCAGAGAAGCTGCCCTGCGGCGCGCGCGTAGCGTGCTTGCGTGAGCACCTCGCGAAAATCAAAAGTGAGGTCATTCGAGAGGAGGATGGCGCGCTCGTATATGGCGCGTCGCAGCATCTCCCATGTTTGCGAGGGCAAGGCGGGCGCGGACGTGATTGCCCCCGTCAACTCATCGCGGACGAACTGACTTGGGTGAGCCTGTTGAGTCAAATGCTTACTACTCCTTGGAAGCGAATTCGGCGCAACGCCACGCAACCCATGGGCTTCCCTTGATCAGGCAAGCCCAAGGATCCAGGGGCTAGTGTGATGCCAATCTAGAGATCAGCCTCCATCACCACCGTCGCCACCGCCACCGCCGTCGCCGCCACCACCGCCGTCGCCGCCACCACCGCCGTCGCCGCCACCACCACCGTCGCCGCCACCACCACCGTCGCCGCCACCACCACCGTCGCCACCACCACCACCGTCGCCACCGTCGCCGTCGCCCCCGTCACCGCTGCCATCTCCAACACCGCCATCGCCACCGTCTCCGCCGCCACCATCGCCACCGAAAAAGACGGGAAGCTCATGCAATGGATCGAAGATCCCTTTGTAGACTGCCGGCGGAACCGCGACGATCGGCCGGATGTTCGCGAGCAGTTCCGCGATGCTGTCGGATCGAGGATTATTGATGAACATACTTTCTCCTTTTGTGGAATCACGCCTGCTCTGGCGTGCGTGAGGGTAGGGGCGATGGGCTTTCCTGCACAGCGCCTTGACTTAGCAGGCTGTTCATCATGTCCGGGTATGCGAGAGGATGGACCGTCGGGTTGCTGTTCATCTCTAGCAACCAGATGGCTTGCTCGCTGTCCAGAATGGCATCGACCGTGAAAAGTGTGTTAGTACGCAGGTCCCCTGGCAGCGCCGTGTACAAGTTCCGGCCTATGCCGTCGAGCGCATGCGTCCAGTCCTCCCGCGCTTCAGGCCGAAGGTCGAGAATGCGGCGATTGCGAGGGTGCATCAGGTCAGAGCCATACCTGTACTCGATCAATTGTCGCTTGCCCTTTGATAGGATGGTCGCGTCGGTCACGCCACAATAGTGAAGCAATGGCGCGCACCTGTGCAGCAACTGTCCCGTATCCTGTGGTGAGTAGGGACGACTATATCTGGCGCGCGAAATGATCAGCTGTCCGAGTGTTGACACGCCATCGCCGGCAACAAAAGGCATCTTGTCGCGTTCCGCGCAAACGGGTGTGCCGTTCCAGAACCAGACTTTCAGCAGGTCGCCGCGCGTAAACCGCTCGTAATACTCGCCTTGCGCGATGTCGAGCGGGGACTCCGTTACGGACCGGAACGGTCCCCGGATCTGGTCGCCGAACGACGATATGGCGCGTTTTATCACGACATCGCCAATATCGATCTTTCCGTCCACGGCAAAGTCAGGGACGGAAAGACCGGTGCTTTTTGCGAACCGCTTGAAGGCCAGCTTATCCGAGGCGATGGGCCAGCGCTTGGTTTTATAAGGTAGCCATCCCGCAAACATCTGCGTATCGTCGGTCGGCTGGGAGGTGTACTGGCGCACGCCATCGATGGCGGTCAGGAACTGTGGGTGAAGCAGCCAGTGCGAGTTCCCCTTGCGCACCAGCGCCGTCATGGTGTCGCCGGTGAGTATGAACTCGGCGCCGCCGGCCATGACTGCTTTACGCAACCAGGTGACGTGGTCGAGGAAGTTATTCTTTGACGGCTGCACGGTGAATCGGTCTCCAGGTACAAGGCTGGGCTACGGTAAGTAACACTTGTGGCATCTTCACCATGTGTTGCGCTGGAAAGGGGTGATCGGCGCGACCAGGGAATCTATGCCCACTCCCCAACTTATCCGGAGGAAACTCCGAAAGTTTAGGGGTGGGCGGAATATTTTTTGACGTGCCGCCGGTCTGTGCCGTCCGCCTGGAAGATCGGCCCTCTCGGTCAAATTTCGCCGCACGTGCGATCGGCGGCAGGAGGACGAAATCTTTGAGCGGCACCCTAAACTTATCCAAAGTTCGCTGGATAACTTAGTCAAGAGCAACAGGAACAAATGCTGTTGGACGGCCAGTAGACGTCTGAGCGGCAACCAACTTGACGGGACGGCGAACCATGGTAGGTATTGTCAGCGGCGACTTTTTCGGTTTGACTGGTAATGGCTCTGCGGGCCTGGGGCAACGCGGGCTTCTCGGTGCGGCTAGCGAAGGCAATGCGAGCCAACAAGCCTTTGTGAATGTTGCCACCGGCAATCTGGTGCTGCAGGGTCAGGACGACCTTCTCGTCAGCCGGGGCGGCGATATTGGGGTCGTGCGTACCTATAACAGCCAGGGGACTTACAGCAACCAGGGCGCGGATGCCTGGTGGCGTAGCGGCTACCATCGCCTGCTCAACCAGACGGGCGGCCTGAACCAGGCCGGCAGCACCATTCAGCGTGTCGCGGCCGATGGCAGCATTCTCAGTTACGCCTACGACGCGGCCAGTCAGCGATATCTGGCTGCCACCGGTAGCGGGCAGTTCGATTCGCTGGGCTACGACGCAAGCAGCAATCAATGGACGTGGACACAGGCCGGGACGGGCAATAGCGAAACCTATGCCTCGGGCGGCGGCGGCTGGCGCATGACTTCGTCTAGCGATCAGAATGGAAATGCCACAACCTATGCGTTCTCGGGCGACCTACTGACAAGCATAACCGCCGCGAGCGGCGAGAGTGTTCAATTCGTCTACCAGGGAAACAACCTGGCACAGGAGCAGGTTAGGCAGGCTGATGGCAGTTTCCTTAGCCGCACATCCTATCGATACGATTGGCAGAACCGCCTTCAGGAAGTCAAGGTCGATCTAAGCCCGGCAGACAACAGCATTGCCGACGGCCGTGTCTATGTCACCAGCTACAGCTACGTCGAGGGCACCAACCTGATCGCGAGTGTCACTCAGACCGACGGATCTGAACTCAGTTTCAGCTATGTTTCGGTGAATGGGCAGTCGGAGGTGGCCAGCGTCACCGACGCGCTCGGCCGTACCGTCAGCTTTAGCTACGATCCGGCCAATCACAAGACCACGGTGACCGATCCCTATGGCAATCAGAATGTCTATACCTATGACGCCAGCCATCGGCTGACCGATATTACCGGGCCGCAGGCAGGGGGTGTGGCCCAGCACCAGCAGTACGCCTATGACGCGGCGGGGAACCTGGTTCAATCCACGGATGCGCAGGGTAACCAGATCCGGTCCACCTTTGATGCACACGGCAATTTGCTGTCTCAGGTAGACGGCCTGGGCAATCGTGTCGAGAAGACCTATGACGCGCAGAATCGGCTGCTCACCAGCACGCTTTACCAGCAGCCCGCGAACGGTGGACAAGTCGCAAGCAATCCGCTGACAACACGCTATGTCTACGACGGCAATGCGAACCTGAGGTTTGCCATCAGCCCCGAGGGGCGGGTGGTTGAGTACCGCTACGATAGCTACGGCGAGAAGACCAGCGAGATCGCCTACTCGGCCGCGACGGTCCCAACGTCGGGCCTGGGCGTTGGCCAGGCCCCCTCGCTGCTTGGCATGACGACGTGGGTTGCCGCTCAGGATGCCCAGAAGTCGACGCGTGTCGACTACCAATACAATACGCGCGGTCAGATTGTACGCACGACCACGTTCGCGCGCGTCGATGCCGCCGGCGCGGGCATCGCCGACGGCACGCAGTCAGTACGTGCGTTCACTTATGACGCCGCTGGCAATTTGTTGCAGAGCGTGGATGGTGGCAACAATCAGACCAGCTTTGTTTATGATGGGTTGAACCGGTTGCTGAGCAGTACGGATGCAGCCGGCAATGTGACGGTCAATCAATATGACGATGCCGATCACACTGTCCGTCATATCCTCAGCAATGGCCGCGTCGATACCAATATCTACGATGCCACCGGCCAACTCGTTTCGACGATTCAAGGCGGCCAGGCCCAGGCCGAGTACCGATATGACGCACTTGGGCGCCTGATTCTGAGCATCGATCCGACTGGCGTAAAGCAACACTACTTCTATGATGCGGCGGGCAACCTCCAGGCACAGGTCGACGGTACGGGGCAAGCCACGGCGTACGTTTACAATAGCCTCGGCCAAAGGACCCAGACGATCCGCTATGCCACCTTGCTCACGGCGGCACAGCTTGCAGACCTTGACGCAAACGTCAATACCAGCCTGACGCCTCTGCCCAGTACGCCGCCCGTTGACACGCCTCAGTGGTCTGCTACTGCCGTATATACCCAGGGCGGACGCGCGATCTACGGTGGCAAGCTGTATCAAGCCAATTGGTATGTGCAAGGCATAGAGCCGGATGTCCTGAACAACGGTGCGTGGACCGAGGTGCCCCTCGCCAACGCTCCCCGCACGTGGTCACCGGCAGCCGCCTATCAGGCCGGAGAGCAGGTCACCTATGCTGGTCAGGTGTATCGGGCGCAATGGTTTGTGCAAAACATTGAGCCGGGTCGAAATGCCGCCTGGGTTCAGGTGCCTGCACCGGGTACAAATCCGACGTGGTCCTCCGGAGCGGAATACCAGGGGGGGGCGATCGTTGCGTATAACGGTCGGCTTTGGCAAGCGCAATGGTATAGCCGCGGGAATACTCCCGACGGTACAAATCCGGTATGGCGGGACATTGGGTCCGCGCCAATCCCTCATTTGCCAACGATTACCCTGCCGGCGAGCAGCGCGGCCGATCAAATCAGCGTAACGTTGTACGACGCCGCCGGGCGTCCCACCTGGCAAGTCGATCCGCAGGGCTACGTCACGCTTACCCAGTATGACGGTGCCTCACGCATTACCGCCGTCACTCAGCTAGCCACGCCGATAGACGGAAGCCTGCTGGGAAATGGAGGGGCGATTGCGCAGGCATTGACTGGGCATGTTACGACAACGGACCTGCGAGATACCGTGGTCGGAGCCGGTGCCAATGCATCTCATCTCCTGTCCGCAACCGTGGCTGGGGCCAGTCAACTGGGCGGAACCGTCAGTTTCTTCGCGGGGCAAACCTTTCTTGGCAGCAGTTCGGTAGACAGCAGCGGGGTTGCAACGCTTTCTGCTACCAACCTGACTGCGAGTGCAGGAGAGATCAGGGCCGTCTACAGTGGCGACGCCAGCAATCTGGGGAGCGCATCCAACGACCGCACCGTCGACCGCGTTTATGACAAGGATGGGTTGTTGCGAGCGACCATCGATGGTGAGGGCTATCTCACCGAGTATCGCTATAACGCCCTTGGTCAGCGCGTACAGAGCGTTGCTTATGCCAACGCCGTGGCCGGCTTCAACGGCACGTCGGATCTCGCCGCGCTGAAGGCCGCCATTGCCACAGCAGTGGGTACGGACTCGCTGGCAGGCGTCTTGCCGGCTAGCGACGCGAAAGACATCCAGACCTTCTACTACTACGATGGGCAGGGCCAGTTGGTCGGTCAAGTGGATGGGGAGGGCTACCTTACCGAGTCCGTCTTTGACCTGCGCGGAAATCTGACGCAGACCATCCGCTACGCCAACCACGCCAATGGCCCGGCGAGCGCAGATGCGACGCTGGCGAATCTGCGCCCGGCGCGCAGTGTCGAAGACCATGTCACGCTTAACACGTGGGATGCGTTGAATCGCCTGGGGGCGCAGACAAACGCAGAAGGCGCGGTGACTCAATATGGCTATGACAGCCTTGGGGATGTGACCAGCGTAACGACCGCCGCGAACTCGTCGGATCAACGCGTGGCGCTGGCTCGCTACGATGCGTTCGGCCGCGTGAGCGCACAGCTTTCCGCCGAAGGCGCCGCGCAGATCACGAGTGGCATGAGCCAGACGCAAATTGAAACCATCTGGTCGCAGTACGCCACTAAATATACCTATGATGCAGCAGGGCGGCGGACAAGCGTAACGGACGCCAACGGTAATCGCAGTGTCTTCTTCTATGAGCAGGATGGGCGCTTACGTTTCACCATTAACGCTTCGGGAGAAGTACAGGAAAGACAATACGACGCATTCGGCAACCTGAGCAGCGCCACGCAATATGGTAGCCGACTACAGTCGGGCATTCTGGCCGGCCTGCAAGGTGGCGTCCTCACCGGCAATGCGCAGAGCCAGCAAGTACAGCAAGCGCTGGATGCCGCAAGGCAAAGTGGTGCGGCAATCAATAGCACGACGCGTTTCACATACAACGCGGTGAACGAGTTGGTGTCCACCACTGACGCCAACGGCGGCGTGACTAGCGCGAGCTACGACACTTTCGGCGATCTCATCAGCACCACCCAATCGATTGATGCGGGCCATTCCGTTAGCACCACCCGCAGCTACGATCGTCGCGGCTTGCAGATCGCGGCTGAATCCGACGCGGGCGGTATCAACGCAGTAACGAGCGCCAAGTATGATGCCTTCGGTCGCCTGGTGCAGGCGATCGACGCCAATGGCAACCTCACGCAGCAGAGCTTCGACCGTCTCGGCAGGGTCGTTCAGATACTAGACCCGACCAACGCCCAGCGCAGCAGCAGCTACGATGCATTCGGTCATGTGCTGACCCAGATCGATGCCCTGGGTAATGCCACGCAATATAGCTACAGCACAGTCAATCGCAGTGTGACGGTCACGACGCCGGAAGGCGTCGCGGTTACCACGACGCACAATGCTGAAGGGCAGACTCGCAGCGTGACTGATGGCAACGGTAACCAGACCATCTATACGTACGATCATGACGGCAACCTGATCGGCACGAGCTCGCCCCTGGCACAAAGCAGCAGCCGATTCGACCAGACTGGCCGGCTTATCGAAACTACCGACGCAAATGGCAACGAGGTAGTGTACACGTATGATGCGGCCAACCGCCTGCTTAGCCGCACCGTGGACCCCAACGGCCTTGGCCTCACTACTTATTATCAGTACGATGCAAAGGGCGAGCAGATCAGCGTCACCGACGCCAATGGCACAGTCACGCAGACGTCTTACGACCTGAAGGGGCAGGTGCTGAGTCAGACGGTGGATCCCAGCGGGCTTAACCTGACCACGATTTACACGTACGACGACGCTGGCAGGGTGCTCACGGTCACGGACCCCAAGGGGACGTCCACGCAGTATGTGTACGACGCCCTCGGTCGTCGCGTTGAGGAGCACGTTGACCCGGCTGGCCTGAACCTAACGCGCCGCTATGCCTACGACGCGGCCGGCAATGTTGTCAGCGCAACCGATGCCGGCGGCAACACGACGCACTATGCTTATGATGCGGATAGCCGCTTGGTATACACGGTTGACGCTAGCGGAGATGTCCAGCAGAACAGCTACGACGCACTAGGCAGGCTCACTGCAACCACAACGTACGCTGGCAGGATCAGCCTCGCTGGCCTGAACACGGCCCCCTCCCTTGCGGATATAGCGAGCCGCGTTGTGGCTGCACCTGGACAGGACGCTTCGCAAAGCCGTGTCTACGACAAGGACGGGCGTCTGCACTATACGCTGGACGCTACTGGCAGCGTTACCCGTTTTACCTACGACGCGAACGGCAACGTCGTCGATCGTGCGGCCTTTGCCAACACCGTGCCGTCGGGCACTCCGCCTACAGAGGCGGCGCTGGCGGCTGCCGTGTCTGGCCTCGCGGATGCTTCGCGCGATGCGCACGTCCGCAACATCTACGATGCTGGCAATCGCCTGGTCTGGAGCGCCGACGGCACCGGTGCCGTGACCCGGCGGATCTATGATGCAAACGGCAATCTCGTCAAGGAAGTGGCTTACGCCACGCCGATTGGCGCGAACGCCACGCCGGATAGCGTGACCGCCAGCACCGCCGACCGCGTGACGCTAATGGCGTATGACTCGGCCAACCGCCTGGCGTGGCAAATTGACGCGCTAGGTGGCGTAACGCAGTTCGTCTATGATGCCGACGGGAATGGCACCGCACGAGTGTCATACGCCAATCGCATCGCCGCGCCGACAGCGGAAAGCAGTGTTCTCAGCGCGAGTGGTGTGGCAGCCGAGGTGCAGGCCGATCCCGCTCACGATCGGGTCACTCGAGCCGTGTTTGATGCGGCGCACCGTCAGATACTCAGCATTGACGGCACTGGTGCCGTGGTCGAGACGCGCTACGATGCCGACGGCAACGCGATAGCCACCACGGCCTACGCCAATCGCCTTGCCTTGAGCGGACTCTCTCCGGCTGCGTCTGAAGCGGACATTCGCACTCGCCTGCAGCCGAATGCGGAAAGTGACCGAACCACCCAGCGCATATTCGACGCCTCCGGCCGCCAAGTCTATACGGTAAATGCGCTGGGCTATGTGCAGCAAACTCAGTACGACGGCGCGGGACGCGTCCTCCGTACAATCTTGTATGCCGCACCGATCGCACTGACGACACCTGGCACCGTGACCGCGGTGGCGAGTGCATTGTCGACCAACCCCACGACCGACGAAAGCAATACGTTCAACTACGATGCAGCCGGTCGCCTCATCAGCAGCACAGATGCCCTGGGCGCCACCGAGACCTACACATGGAACGGCGTCGGCGACAAGCTCAGCTATACCAACAAGAACGGCGCTACCTGGACCTACGGGTATGACGCCGCGGGTCGCTTGACGTCGGAGACGTCGCCTGCAGTCTCCTTGACGACGGTCGGTGCCGACGGAAACGGTAACTTGGCTGTCAACGGCGCCTTGTCCGGGGCGGCGAGCATCGTGACTCGCCTGGCTTACGACGCCCTGGGCAATCTGGTCAGCCGCACGGAAGCAGCGGGACGTCCGGAAGAGCGCACCACGCAGTATCGCTATGACGCGCTTGGCCGCCAGGTCCAGACCATCTACCCCTCCGTCGCCGTCTACAACGCCGCCGCGGATGACCTCACGGGCAATGGTGCCAACGGGGTCGGCGTGCGCACGGAAATCGGCAAGCTGCTGACTACGCAGGTTGTATACGACGCCTTTGGCGATGCCGTGGCCAACATCGACGTGGCGGGCAACGCGAGCTACAAGGCCTATGACAACCTTGGGCGCGTGTCCTACGATGTGGACGCGCTTGGCTATGTGACGGGCTTTCAGCGTAACACCTTTGGCGATGTCACAACGCTGACGCGCTACGCGGCGGCAACGAACCTACCGAGCGCGGGGGGCAATGCCCCGAGCAGCGCGCAGATCGTCCAGTCGCTCTCCGGCCTGGATCACGGCGCTGACCGTGCCATCTCGACCCAGTACGATCGACTGGGCAGGGCTGTCCAGGTGACCGAGCCGCAAAGCTGGGTCAACAACGGCAACGGTCAGGGTTACCTGGCCGCCAAAGTGACGCGCAATACTTACAATGCGTTCGGGCAAGTCGTTCAGAGCGCGGTGATGGCAGACACTGCCACGAATACCTGGGCGACCACCACCCACTACTTCGATCGGCAGGGGCAGGAGACGGCTACCGTCGATGCGCTGGGCTATGTCACCACGCAGGCCTATGACGCCTCCGGCAACGTGGTCCGGCACACCGAATATGCGAACGCGGCAGCGGGATGGACCACGAGCAGCCTTGTGCTGCCGACGCCAAACGTGGACGACAGGACCACAACGACAAGCTATGATCGCAACAACCGCAAGACCGGTGAAACGCGTGTTGGTGTGGAGTTTAGTTCGGCACCCGACGGCACAAGCACGCGCGGCGATGTAACGACCACCTATGGCTATGACGCGGTCGGTAACCTTACGCGCGCGACCGATGCCCTGAACAACAGCACCTACACGTACTACGACGCGCTCGGCCGCACTGTCGCAGTGGCGGCGCCGGCGCGCAACAGCACTGCCAATGGCGCGAGTCTGACCCCGCTGACGGTTTTCCGCCGCGACGCCTACGGCAATGTCGTGGTCAAGATTGACTATGCCCGTGGCGCGGCTAGCGCCTCTGCAGGGGGCTTTAGTGTTGCCGGCGACAGCGCCGCCGATCACGTAACGCTGAACCAGTATGACAGCCACGGCAACGTCATTCAGACCGCCGACGCCAACGGCGTCAGCCACTATCTGTCATACGACGCGTTAGGCCACCTCGCCAAGCAATGGCTGGGCGTTACCGGCAACGATGGCGTCACGCACACGCTGTTTACCCTGTTCCAGTACGACGCGCTAGGCCGGCAGACAGACATCATCACGCCGGCGTCGACCAGCGTGGTCAGCGGCGGTAGCGTTGTCACCGTCAATCAGCAGCAAGCCGGGGTGGTCCACACGCGGATGGCGTACAACGGCTTTGGCGAGATGATCCTGCGTGGCACTAGTGCGAGCGCTAGCCCGGAATGGCAGGAGCACTTCGACTATGATGCCGCCGGCCGCCAGTGGCGTACCAACAGCGGCGACGGTGTCGAGAAGGTCATGCTCTATGACCTGCAAGGGCATCAGACCGCGAGCATTGCCAGTGCAGGCAGCCAGGGCAGTCAGGCCGACCTGGGTGTTGACCTTGGCCAGGCCGGCAGCGCGCAACAAGTAGACCAGTTGACGGCTGGGGTACGCCGTACCGACAGCGGGCTGGATCTGCTCGGCCACGCGCTCCAGCAGACCTTGCCTGGCCGCTACGACAGCGGTATCGGCGGCACGGTGCGTCCGGTCGTGTACCAGACCTTCGATCGCTGGGGCAATGTGGTTTCGCAGAGCGATGTGCGTAGTGCGAACTGGGTCACCACGTTCCGCTACAACGCGAACAATCAGGTCGTACAGGAGGTCCAGCCGGATGGCAACGGCGCGCGCAGTGCCGATAGCCCCGTCACGCAGCTCTACTACGATGCGCTTGGCCGCCAAGTAGCAGTGCGCGACGCCAATGGTCAGGTGAACGGACAGGTGTGGGACGCCGCCGGCAATCTGAGGCAAGAGATTCACTCCGACGGCGGCGTGGTCACGCATCGCTACGACGCCTTCGGAAATCAGCTGGGCATCACCGATGCCATGGGCTACACCACCACCTACGGCTACGACAAGCTTAACCACAACACAAGCATCACTAGCGACGTGGTCGGGGCGTATAGCGCAGACGGCAACAATGCGATAAGCGGCAGCCAGCGCAACCTGGTCACCAGCACGGTTTACGACCAGGCGGGGCGCAAGATCCGCCAAACCAACGGGAATGGCGAGACAACGCAGTTCACGTACGACCTTCGCGGTAACGTGATCGCCACCACGCAGCCGCTGGGCGAAGTAAGCCGCGCGGCCTTCGACGCGTTCGGCCGCCAGATCGGCGAGCTGGACGCCAACGGGGCGCTGTCCACGTGGAGCTACGACGCGTTCGGCGAACTGCAGGGGCACACGGATATCGGTGGTGCCGGCTACTGGTTCCACTACGACAGTGCCCGGCAGCTGATTGCCCAGGGCAACAGCCGCGGGCAGAACCTGGCTTACAGCTACGATGCTGCGGGTCAGCTGACGCAGATCGTGAAGGTCGTGGACAATGCCGACCGGCAGACTACGCTGTACGCCTACAATGCGGCCGGCAAGCATGTACGCGAGCAGACGATTCAGGGCGGGCAAATTTACCAGGACCAGACGCTCGCGTACGACACGCTTGGGCGGCTGGCGCAGGTCAACGCAATCGACGGCGTGAGCTTGCATTTTGACTATGACAAGGTAGGCAATCGCCTGCATCAACACACCACCTGGAACACCCAGCAGGCGCGGGTGGTGACGGAGTACGTGCAGGTACAGACCGGCACCGACGAATCGGGCGCACCGATCTACACGCAGCAGCCGGTACAGCACACGGTGGTTGACACGGTGGCCCATGCGCAGGACCTGTGGTACGCCTATGACGTGATGAACCGGCAGATCCTGGTCGACGGCGCCTACAACGGCAATGCGGCGGACATTGGCAATATCACGAGCGGCCAGGGGCACATCCTGAGCTACGACCGCAACGGCAACCGCACGAGCGACACCACCTGGGGCGAGCAGGTGGTGCGTCAGGAAACCGTGACGGGATGGGACGAATCGGGCAATGTGATCGCCAGCCACATCGACTATGTCAATCACACCGGCCGCATCACCGAGTTCTACACCTACGATCGGATGAACCGGCTGGCCACGGTGTCGACGGGGGCCTTCGATACCAGTTGGAACGCGCTGCCGGCGCACGAGAGCATCCGGCTCGACACCCGCCTGTATGACGGTGCCTCGCGGGTGGTGCAGACCGGGCCGAACGGCAGCCTCTCCAACGACTACATCCAGGCGTTGACCAATGGCAAAAGCAACGCCAATGGCGCCATCACGCGCATCTCGCGCTACGACGCCGATGGGCGCCTGCTGACGCAGCACGTCACGAAGCCGGACGGCGCGTTCAGCAGTGACCAGGTGTATGAAAAGACCACCACGTGGCAGACCCAGGAGCAGGTCCAGACCGGTACGGATGAGTCGGGCACACCAATTTACGCCACACAGACGGTGACGCACACCGCTACCAGCAGCGGCTACGATGCCGCCGGCAATGTGGTCGCCTATCGGAGCACCGACAGCAGCGGCGTGACGTCGTACTACGACATCAACCAGGCGAGGTTCGACGGTTACAAGGAAGGCTCCGTCGTCGGGCACCGCAGCGACAACACGGGCCAGAACGGCACCACCACCGACAGCTACGATGTGAACGGGTTCCTGACTGGAGTCGCCGATAGCACCAAGCCGGCGAATGATCGGAGCTTCGTCAACGACGTCAGTGGCCACATCCTGCAGAAGACGCAGCAGGGCAATGTGCTCAAGGAGTTGGTGATCGACGGCCAGGAGTACGGCGTGTATGGCTCCGGCGTGGATCCGGTGACGCCGGCCAATGGTAACGGCGATCCGAACTACGTGGCACAAGGCGACTTCAATCTCACCTATCAGCCAATCACCAACACATATCCGGCGGCGTCGACGGGGCAGTATTCGGTGCGCAGCGGCGACACGCTGCAGAGCATCGCGCAGGCGGCATACGGCGACAGCCAGCTGTGGTACCAGATTGCCGACGCGAACGGGCTGCGGGGTGACAACGACCTGCGGGTGGGGCAAACGCTGACGATCCCAAGCCGGGTGGGGTCGGCGCATAACACCAGCAATACCTTCAAGCCGTACGACCCATCGAAGGTGGTGGGGGACACCACGCCGAATTTGCCGGTTCCGCAGCAGGATGGGGGTGGCGGCTGTGGAGCACTTGGCAGCATCATTGTGATGATCGCTGTCGTTGCTGTTACAGCGATCGCACAGCAATACGAGGCTATTCCGGAAGAGGTGTCGATGGTGCTTGGTGGGGCCGCGGCTACCGAAGCGACAACGCCCTTGGTCCTTACTTCGGTGCTTGGGCCAATTACAGGTCAGCTGGTCGGGATGGCAATCGGTGTTCAGCATGGATTTGACTGGAAGCAGGTGGCGATGGCAGCCATCAGCTTCGCCGTCACAGAAGGGGTAGGGGCTGTCTTCGGGGCCGCTACCAATGTCGCCACCGCGGCTGCAGAGGCTGCCGTTAGTAGTGCGATGACCCAAGGCATAGGCGTTGCGACGGGGCTTCAGAGTCACTTCGACTGGATGAGTGTGGCTGCGTCCGCAGTTGGGGCCGGCGTGGGTCGCCTGACTGGCGACAGCGCCGGCGCGCTCCTGAAGGACAGCTCTCTTAGTGCAGCACAACAGAGGCTCGTCAGTGGCGTGGCAGCAGGCGTGGCGGGAGGGTTCGCTGCGCAAGCCATGCATGGGGGCAGAATTGATGTCACTCAAGTGGCAGTGGATGCGTTTGGCAATGCACTGGGTGGGAGCCTGGCAAGTAACTCGAGTAGCCAAAACAGCAGCGGCGAAACAGCGCTGGGCCAGGTCGGCGGTAGAAG
>NZ_BAAILO010000069.1:0-486 GCF_054589115.1 Cupriavidus sp. 8B
CCCTTCCCTGGTCCCGGCACCAGACAACCTTCCTGACCGAACGCAGGCACTGACTTCCGCTTCCCTCCCACTACCGCGTCAGCGGTTTAGTACAGTGCCGACTATGTACCCAACGACATAGAAGGCATTCGGTCGCTATGCATATGCTGCAATCCGGTGTTGATATTACCGTCATCGCGCTGTGGCTTGGGCACGAAAGTCCTGTCACCACGCATCGATATATCGAGGCGGATCTGCAAATGAAGGAGCGCGCCTTGAAGGCGCTCCAGCCGCCATCACGTAAGCCGCTTCGATATCGACCCAAGGATGACATCCTTCGCTTCCTGCAGGCCCTGTAGTTATGGACGGTTCTTATCTGGCGCCCCACAGAACATGCAGCCGTATCGATGCCGTGGTCCAGCAAATGCAGGGGCGCGGCATCACTCGACTGGCTTTCATTCGATACGGCTCCAGCGAACCTTCCATAATTGCAAACTGCCGATAGTT
>NZ_BAAILO010000070.1:0-13123 GCF_054589115.1 Cupriavidus sp. 8B
CGCAATCCGGACCACTTCAAGATCGCCGTCTACTTCCACTGCGGTGGTCTCAACCTACATCCGGCTGCGCTGACCCACACGAAAGTCGGATGAACCTCAAATTGAAGCAGGGCTTTAGGAGTCTGTTCGCCAGTAGCATCTACGCCTATTTCCAGGCGGAGCGCATGCGGCAGGCGAGGCAGTTCTTGCGCAAGCACAATGTCACGGAAACGGCGATGATGCTGGGGTATAGCAACATCAGTCATTTCAGTTCAGCTTTTCGCAAACAATTCGGTATGTTGCCCAGCGCCGTGCGCAACGACTAGGCTGGCAAACGACCGCCAGCATTTCCGTCTCCTTCGCGCTTTAGTAGCGCTTTTCGTGACGGCCAGTCCATGGCGGCGGCGGACAGGCTTCCTCGGTCGCCGTGAGGCCTCGTGCTTGGGTATCGGCAAGCGAGGCCGTTTCGATGCGGACGCTGGCCCGTCCAGTTTGCATGGCGTGTCGATTGCGCATCGGTGTCAGCGGAGCATCATCCGCGCCCCGAAACGAGCGGGCGGCTCAGCGTGCGCGGCAGCGCTCAAGGCGCATCCTCGACCTCGGCGTCGATCTCTTCGCCATGCTGGCCGTGCCAGAGCCGTGCATAGAGTCCCTGCTTGGCGAGCAGGGCGTCGTGGCAGCCGGACTCGACCAGCCGGCCTTGGTCCAGCACCAGGATCTGGTCGGCGTGGCGTATGGTGTTGAGGCGGTGGGCGATCATGATCACTGTCCTGCCCTGCGCCAGCCGCGACAGTGCCTGCTGGATCTGGTACTGGGCTTCGGCGTCCACCGAGGCGGTGGCTTCATCCAGCAGCAGGATGGGGGCATCACGCAGCAAGGCGCGCGCGATCGACAGGCGCTGGCGCTCGCCGCCGGAGAGCCGCTGCCCGCCCTCGCCGATGCGGGTGTGATAGCCCTCGGGCAGGGCTTGCGCGAATTCCTCGCAATAGGCTTGCCGGCAGGCCTCGATGACCGCCTCATCGCTGGCATCGGAGCGGCCGATGCGCACATTGTCCAGCAGGCTGCCGTCGAACAGCTGTACGTCCTGGAATACCATGCCGATGCGCTGGTAAAGCGCCGCGCTGTCGAGTTGGCGCAGATCGACGCCACCGAGCAGGATGCGGCCTTGCTGCGGATCGAAGAAACGCGCGATCAGGTGGGCCAGTGAGCTTTTTCCCGCGCCGGACGGGCCGACGATGGCGGTGAAGCTGCGCTCGGGCACCTGAAACGAGAGGGCCTGCAAGCGCCAACGCGACGCGCTGGCTGGCTGGGCGTCCTGGTAGGCGAAGTCGACTGCCTCGAAGGCGATGTCATAGCGTGCCGGCAAGGCCAGTGGCGCTGCGTGGTCGGGCGCGGCCTGCGGCAACGGCGGCTGTTCGAGCACGGCCTGGATGCGGGCTTCGCTTTGAGCAGCCATGCGCAGCACGGTCAAGTAGACGGCAGCATCGAGCATCGGGTCCAGTAGCTTGTAGGCGATGACGAGGAACAGGAACCAGTGCAGCGTCGGCAGCGCGCCGGCACCGGCCAGGTAGCCGCCGCTCAGCAGCAGCGCCACCAGCCCGAACTCCAGGCAGAGGCGATAGAGCTGGACCGGACCGGCGCCCCAGGCTTCGGCGTCAAAGCTGCTCTGGCGCATGCGCTCGAAATGGCGGTCGAGCCGGGCGAGCCAGGGGCCGAACTGGTTGAACAGCCGCAAGGTGACGATGCCGGTGATGTACTCGACCAGCAGCCCGGACGCTTCGCGGAATTGTTCCTGCTTGCGGCGTCCGGCGCGCAGGAACAGGACGTGCGCGCCATTGAGCAGCCAGAGCGACAAGGGCAGCGCCAGCAGCAGGCAGGCGGCCAGGCGCCAGTCCAGCCAGGCCAGCGCCGCCATTCCGAGCAGTGGCACGGCGAATGCCGTGACCAGATCGGCGGTGACGTGGGTGAAGATGCTTTCCACGTTCTTGATGTCGGCCGACAGCACTTCCGCCAATTGCCCGGCGCGTTGCTGCCGCAGGGTGTGCAAGGGCAGTCGCTGTACGGTGGCGAGCACATGCTCGCGGTAGCCGCCCATTAGCCGGTAAGCGCCCAGAAAACAGCATAACTGGCCAGCGTAGGCGCACAAGCATTGCGCAGCCAGCGCCAGCAGCAAGGCTAGGGCCAGCGCGCCGATGCTGGCCGGCGGTACCGTAAGGGCGCCGCCAGCGACCGCGTCGCGGAACCAGGCGTAGCCGATCAGGAACGGCGTCAGCGCCAGCGCGCGTTCCAGCCCGCGCAGGCCAAGACCGAGATAGAAGGTGCGCGGCGAGGCGTTACTGAGCGCAATGACTCGCCGCAGCATGTGCAACAGGCCGGGCTCGGACTTGCGGACGGAGGAGTCGGGGGCGTGCATTTCAGCGTCCCGCCGTGGCCGGCGCGGCCAGGCTGCCGGCATGGTGCGGGTGTAGCCGCCAGTTTTCGCCGGCCAGATGACGTCGCCACATGCCGCGGTACAGCAGATTGCGTTGCAACAGTACCTGGTGGCGACCGCAGTCCTGGACCCGGCCGTCTGCCAGCACCACGATTTGATCGGCCTGCGACACAGCGTGCATGCGATGGGCGACGATGAGAATGGTCTTGTCGGGATAGGCTTGGTGCAGCGCCCGGTAGAAACGGCGCTCGGTCAGGCTGTCGGCAAAGGCAGTGGCTTCGTCCAGCAGCAGGATGGGGGTGGCGGCCAGTAGCGCGCGGGCGACGGCGAGACGCTGGCGTTCGCCGCCGGAGAGCGTCAGGCCGCGTTCGCCCAACTCCGTATCGTAGCCGCCCGGCAGCGCCTGGATAAAGGTGTCGGCTTGGGCGATCCGGGCCGCCTGCCGCACTTCTTCATCGCTGGCGTCGGCGCGCGCCAGGCGCAGGTTTTCCAGCAAAGTGCCCTGGAACAGAAAGGCCTCCTGGGTGGCGACGCCGATCAGTCGGCAGCGTTGCGCATCGGACAGCGTGTCGAGCGCGATGCCATTGAGCGTGATCGTGCCCTGCGACGGCTGCAGCAGCCCGCCCAGCAGATGCACCAGCGTGGATTTGCCGGCGCCCGAGGGGCCGACCAGCGCCGTGACGCTGCCCGCCGGCAACTGCAGATCGACCGTGTGCAGCACCTGGCGCGCGCCATAGGCGCAGGACACGGCGCGCAGTTCGACATTCAGCGGCGCCGGCAGCTCCTCCTCTGGGCCGGGGGGCACGGTTGCCGCATCCAGCAGCGGCAGGATGCGCCCCAGGCTGGTTCGCACCGCTTGGAAGTCCGAGAAAAACTGGGTCAGCTTGAGCAGCGGCTTGAGCATGCCGGCACCCAGCATCATCGCTAGCATCAGGCCGGCCAGATCGATATGACCCTCGCTGTGCAACCAGGCGCCCAGCGGCAGAATCAGGAAAGCATTGGCGCTCAACAGGACCGTAAACAGCGACCAGCCGGGTACGGTTTTGTGGGTCACCACGCGGATCAACGCGTAATAGTCGTGCAACTGTTGACGCAGCTGCTCAAAGCGCGTGACGTCCTGATTGAAGGCCTTCATTACAGGCATATTGCGCACATACTCGACCAGGGTGGCATTGAGCGCTGCTTCGGCACGGGTGTAGCGTTCGAAGTGTGCGTTCATCCGGCGCAGCGGCAGCGCCGAGGCCAGCGCCGCCAGCGGCACTGTGGCCAGGGCGGCTAGCGCTAGCCGCCAGTCGGTCCAGAACAGCAGCAGTGCGACGCACAGCGGCGTGACCAGCGCGGCCAGCAGTTCGACCGTATGGTGGGCAATGAAGGATTCCAGCTGTTCGACGTCCTGCAGCAGAATGCGCTTGAGCTCGCCAGAGCGAAAGCTCTGCAAGTCACGCAGTGGCAACCACGACAGGCGCCTTGCCAACTGCTGCCGCAGGTAGGCTAGCAACTGGTAGGCGGCTTGGTGGCTGAGGGCGTAGGCGGCGGTGTAGCACAGATACTTGCCGAGCAGCGCCAGCGCTAGCCAGGCCGCCAACTGGTACAGCGCGCTGGCCGCCGGCGCGTCGTCGGCCAGCAGCGTCAGTGCGATGGCGCGGTACAGTATCCAGTAGGGCAGCAGCTCCAGGACGGCGGCGGCTACCGTGAGCGGCAGGGCGGCGAGCAATCGTTTCTTTTCTGTACCCGCCAGGCAAAGCAGCCGGCGGAAGGGAGCTGCGGAGGTCGGCATTTGCGTTCTCGCGATAGGCGCGGGCAGGCCTGTTGGGCTTGCAGGATCAATGCCGGTCAGTCTGGGCCAGCCGCTGCAGGCCCGCTCCCCGCAACGGTAGGCTAGTGGCCGGATTGGGAATATTTGTTTCATCCGCGTCGATTTCTCGGGCCGCGCAACGGTGTTTTCGGGGGATTCGAGCTGGTTCGCCAAAGGTTCGGCATCAAGGTCGAAATCGTGCGGCGCCAGGATGGTGACAGAAACTATCCCTATTGCCTGCCGGCGGCCAGCGGCGCGCGCGTGAAAGAACCTCTGACGGCGGCCTGGCGTTTCGCCGGAATAGGTTAATCTTCCGCGCAGATCACCAACCTCAACGTGCCGGCCGCCCGGACGTCATCCGCCCCGGCGCCGAATCCCGTATCCCATGATGAACGAACCTTCTCGCCCGCAGCTCGTTGGGGAGCACCCCTCCATCGTCGCCCTGCGTGAACTGGTCGCCCGCGTTGGGCGCAGCCAGGCTAGCACCGTGCTGATCTATGGCGAGACCGGAACGGGGAAGAGCCTGGTGGCGCGCATGCTCCACGCGCAGTCCAACCGGGCCGGGCGCGAGTTCATCGACATCAATTGCGCGGCGATTCCTGCCCAGCTGCTCGAGTCCGAGCTGTTTGGCCATGAGCGTGGTTCGTTCACTGGCGCGGTCAGCAGGAAGGAGGGGCTGATCGAGGCGGCAAATGGCGGCACGGTCTTCCTGGACGAAGTCCGCGAGCTGGATCCGGTGATGCAGTCCAAGATCCTCACGCTGCTGGACACGCGGCGTTTCCGCCGGGTCGGCGCGGTGCGTCCCATCAGCGTGGACGCCCGCTTTATCGCCGCGACCAACAAGATCCTGTTGAGCGAGGTCAAGGCCGGCAAGTTTCGCGAGGATTTGTACTACCGGCTGCAGGTGATCGCCATCAATATCCCGCCGCTGCGTGAGCGCGGCGACGACATCTTCCTGCTCGCGAGCAACGCGCTGGCGAAGTACAACGCGCAGTACGGCAGCCATTTCCGGCGGCTGGATCCGGATGTGGAGCGTATCTTTCGCGCGTACCGGTGGCCGGGGAATGTGCGTGAACTCGAGAACCTGCTGGAACGCATTTGCCTGCTCGAAGAAGGCGATTGCATCCGGCCGGATCATTTGCCGGCGCGCATCCTGCGGGACGTGGCGCGGCCCACCGGTGCGCTGGACGATCCGGCGCCGCTGCCAGTTGCATTCAATGGCCATGGGGCGTCCGAGCCGGCGCAGGATTATCACGAAGCTACGGCGCGCTTCCAGCGCGCCCTGATCGAGCAGACGCTGGCCTCGTGCCGGCAGAACTTCAGTTCGACGGCCGAGAGGCTGGGGCTGAGCCGACACGCGCTGCGGCACCAGATGATGAAGCTGGGCTTGCTGGCCCCGCCCGCTGGAAGCGGCGAGGAGGGCGCGTGAGGCTCGCGCAAGTTGCGCCGCGATATGCGCGTAAATCACGCAGTATGTGGATCATCCTGTTCTAACTTATTGAAAAATAAAGGTATTTCTCTGCACTGCAGGATGGCATGCAACCTGCTCTAAGTGATCTGTCAAGCCCGGCTTGGGGAAGACACCATCTGGAGAACCCTGCATGCAGTCCCTGAAGATCATTTGCCCTAATGGCCATCTCGGCTTCGCGCCGTTGCGTACCGAGAGCTTTGGGTTGGGGGTGGAGGCGGGCCCCGACTACATCGCGGCCGATTCGGGAAGCGATGACGTGGGTCCGGTGCCGCTCGGATCGGACACCTCGACGAGTCCCGAAGCGTGGCAACGCCACGACCTGGAGCAAATGTTGCTGGCGTCGCGCCGACTCGGCGTGCCGATGATTATCGGCTCGGCCGGAGATACTGGCTCGAACAGCCGCGTGGACCTGTTCGTGCGGATCATCAGCGAACTGGCTGCCAGGCATGGCCTGAAAAAGTTCCGGGTCGGCTACTTCTATTCCGAGGTGGACAAGGCTTTCCTGCGCGAGACGATGCGGCGGGGAAGCGAGGTGAGCGGGCTTGACGGCTTTGCCGACCTGACCGAAAGCGAGCTCGACGCGACCGACCGTATCGTCGCCATGGCCGGTGTCCATCCTTATGTGGAACTGCTGCGCCAGGGCGCCGACGTGATCATCGGCGGGCGCAGTTCGGATGCCGCGGTCTTTGCCGCGCCGGCGCTGCACCACGGCTTTTCCGCCGATCATTCCTATTACCTGGGCAAGGTGCTCGAGTGCGCGTCGTTCTGCGCCGAGCCCTATGGCGGCAAGGAAACCGTGATGGGCGAAATCTCGTTTGAGGATGTCCGTGTCACGGCGATGCATCCCGAGCAGCGCTGCACCGTAGCCTCGGTATCCGGCCATGCGATGTACGAGCGCTCCAATCCGTATGAGGAGTTTGTCGCCGGGGGTAAGCTGGACATGACGCATTGCCGGTACGAGCAGGTCGGCGAACGCACCACGCGCATCACGGGTTCGCGCTTTATCGAGGCGGAAACGGTCCGGGTCAAGCTGGAGGGGGCGGGGAAGGTGGGCGAGCGCTTCGTTGGCCTGTGCGGCATCCGCGACCCCTACACCATTGCCAACGTGGACCGGGTGATTGCATGGGCGCGCGAGCAAGTGCGCGCGCGTTTCGGCGACAGCGGTTATCAACTGCACTACAACGTGTACGGCCGCGATGGCGTGATGGGCGAGCTGGAGCCGCTGCGCGACCGGCCGGGGCACGAGCTTTGCGTGCTGGTGCAGGGGGTCGCGCCGACCCGTGAGATGGCCGAGGAGGTGACGATGATCGGCTTGCGCCAGATGTTCTATGCGCGCTTGCCCGACGTGAAAGGCACGGCCGGTTCGGTGTCGTTCCCGCTGGATGAAGTCCTGCACGCCAGCGCGGCCTACCGTTGGACGCTGAACCACACGGTGGAGGTGCAAGACCCCATGGCGCTGTTCCCCACCCACCTCATTGAAGTTGGCGTCTGAGCCTGGAGCCGCATATGACAACGCAAAAGACAACGCAAAAGACAACGCAGAAACTGCATCAACTCGCCAAGACGATCCGCAGCAAGAACGCCGGGGTCAACAAGGTCACCTTCGACATCATCTTTCGCGAGGCGGCCGAGTACGAACGTGTCAAGCGCTCGCGCGTGCTGAGCCGGGAAAGCATGGCCGCGCTATATGGGATTCCGGTCGAACGGATCTCGGATTTCGTCGAGTACGATCCCGCGTACGCCATCAAGTTCACGATCTATCGCACCCGGCCCAGCGGCAGCGCCGGCGATGGCGACATCTTCGGTGCCCAGCAGTACGCGCCGCTGCTGGACCTTGATATTCCTGCCTAGGCCGGATATTGGCGGATTCCATGGGACCCGGGGCTGGCACCCGGCGTCCGGCTCCTGACATCCATGCTGCTCTACCCACTGAGATAGGTGCGCCGAATGAGAAATACGTTAGCCCGCATTGCGCTGTTATTTGCCGCGATGTCCGCGGTCACCACGGTGGCGGCACAGACCGAGGCCAAATTGCCGCCTTTGATGAGAATTGTCGTGCCGTTTTCGGCGGGGGCGAGCAACGACGTGATCGCGCGTGCGATCGCTCCAGGGCTGGCAAAGCGCCTGGGGACTACGGTCATCGTCGAAAACAAGCCCGGGGCCGCAGGCGTCGTTGGTGCCGACTCGGTGGCCAAGGCGCCACGGGACGGGTCGGTGCTGCTTCTGACGTCGTCGACCTTCCTGACCGCTGCCGCCACCCAGCCTCGCTCGCCCTATGATCCGCTTGCCGCGTTCACGCCGGTGTCCATGGTCGCCGAGGGGCCGTTGTTGCTGGCGGTCTCGTCCTCGACCCAGATCAGGTCGCCGGCCGAGCTGATCGCGGCGGCGCGCGCGAAACCGGGTGCGCTGACCTATGGCTCGGCGGGGATAGGTTCGCTGGCGCAACTGGCCACGGAGTTGCTGTGCGACATCTCGAAAGTCCAGATGATGCATGTCCCGTACAAGGGGGCTTCCAACGCGCTGATCGACCTGGCGGCGGGGCAGATCGATGTCATGATGTCCAACTACAGCTCGCTCGTGACCCAGCTGAAGTCCGGCAAGGTACGGGCGCTGGCGGTGACCTCGCAGCGGCCGAATGCGGCCTTTCCCGACTTGCCGCCGCTGGCGGCATCGGTGCCAGGCTACGGGATCGAGATCTGGGTTGGTGTCCTTGCACCGGCCGGCACGCCCGCGCCGCTGGTCCAGAGGCTGAACCGGGAGATCAACGAGATCGCCGCGTCGCAGGATGTGCGTGTCGTGCTCGAACCGGACGGCTCAGCGCCCAAGGCAATGAGTCCATCCGAATTCGGCGCGCGCATGCGGCAGGATCTTGTGCAGTGGAAGCGCATCGCCAGCGACAGGAAGATCGTGGCGGAATGATAGGTGGGGAGAAGCCCTAGGCGCCGTCCAGCAAGTCGTGCGAGTTCAGGATCGCGTACGCGATATCCGGGTTTGTCTCCAGGCAACGGCGGATAGCCGCGGGAATCGCCTGCTTGGTCTTGCGGCACAGCCCGGCTTGCTCCTCCACCTGGATGCTGATGCCGCGCACGGTGCGCACTTCGTGGATGCTGGGCGTGATCGTCAGCACGATGCCCAGTTGCGCATGCATGCGCCTTTCCATGTCCTTCAGGTCGGACAGGCTCGACAGGCTTTCAAGGCGGGCGATCAGCCGCTTTTCCTCTTCCTGGGTGAGCCTGAGGATCCGCATGTCGGATTGCGGGTCGTCCAGCAACGCTTCGCGACCGCATGTGCAGGCGCCTGGCGGACACTCCTTGCGAATCGGGAAGGGGACGTTCATGTCGTCGTCGAGGCGATGCGCGCCTCATCCGGAGGGGGTAGGGGTTATCTTAAATCATGAGGCCCACCGAACGCTGGCTCTGCCGATGGTCGAGGCAGGCGGGGCAGTCGGGGCAGGCGATCCAGCCAGGATGATCAAAGTGCGAGCGCCGCTTCGACGATGGGCTTGGCCCATTCGGGCGTTCGCCTCAGGTCCTGCGGCGAGGTTGGCCACGATAGCTTGTCGTAGGACATTTCCAGCAGCAGCAGGGGGTCGGGCACGGCGTCGCCGGGCGCGGCGTCGATGCTGTTGTCGTAGACCTGGAGATGCGCCAGGTGGGGCATGAGCGCGATCAGGTTGGCCAGTGAGGTCGTGCAGCGTTCACGTATCTTGTCTTCGGGGATGTCGTGCCCGCCCATCGTCACACGCGCCTTGACACGCGCGACGTGCTGATCGGCAGAGGCGAGCCCGCAGAACCAGATGATCACGTCGTGCGACTGCGTGGCGGCTCTGATTCTTGCCGGGACCGAGTTACCCCCAAGGGTTGTTTCGAACGCATAGGTGCGTTCCTCGGAGACGGCCTGATCCAGGCGGCGCACGCCTTCGTGCCAGGCCGCGGCATTGGCGTCCTCCTGCGCGCATCCCGTGGCAGCCCGCAATTCACGTGCGAAGGTGTCGGGATTGAACCAGGCAAGGCCGGCGCGAGCGAGGAGGTAACCGCCTATCGAGCTTTTGCCGGCGCCGTTGACGCCGGCCAGCACGTAGAGGACCGGCCGCGCCATCAGTATCCGGTTCCGGCTTTCACCTTTCCATCAAGCCGGGCGGGTTGGCTGGCCAGGGCGCGCAAGCGGTCGCCGGCGTCGTTGGCGTCCAGAGACGCAAGGCGCTCGTCAAAACGTTTGCGCAGCGCCTCAAGCGTGGCCGGGGCATTGGCCTGAGCGGCCCGAACCGCCTCCACCATGGCGGTGTACTCGCGGGTGGAAAGGATGACGGCTTCGGGGTCGTTGTGGTTGGTGATGAGCACCTTGCCGTGATGGGATACTGTTCGCATGACGCCACGCCAGCCATGCTTCTTGACCTCGGAGGCCGGTGTACGCGGCAACTCGCCGAGCAGATCGGTAGTGACGGGTAGGGCCATAACCATCTCCTTGATAGTCCATATGGACCATTTTACCCAAATTGGGAAATTTGGATACATGGTCATGGTTCGGCGACACGCCGCCCGCCCGACAAAGCACACGTATTGGCAATGATTCGTATTTATAATCTATCGATCGGCAATATCAGGACCTTGGCTACGCGCTCCTGACTGCTATGCCCGACGCGCACGGGCACGCAGTGCGTGCTGGTCGAGCAGCCGCAGGCCATGCATTTTGTGCGCAGCGCGGAAACACTGTAGGCGCAAGCGAGCGTCCAGGAATGACTGGCGCGCCGAGCGTGCCAGAACCCAATAGAGAGGATGTCATGTCGGCCGATATCGATCTGGCGCTTTCCGGCCCCCAGAAGATGGCCTTTGAATTTCTGCTGTCGCGGCAGTCGCCGTGGCCGCTGGGCGCGCCCGCGCCATCGCCGAAGGAACTGGACCTGGTGTTCGAGGCGGCCTTGCGGGCGCCGGATCATGGCCAGCTCCAGCCGTGGCGCTTTATCGTGATCCGCGATGAGGCGCGCGCCGCGCTCGGCGAGGTGTTCGTGCGGGCGGCGCAGGCTCGCGATCCGCAAAGCGATGGCGAGCGCTTCCGGGTCAAGGCCATGGCCGCGCCGATGCTGATCGCGCTGGGCGTGCATCTCGAGCGCGGGCACAAGGTGCCAGAAATCGAGCAGTTGCTGGCGACGGCCGCGGCCACCATGAACATGCTTAACGCCCTGCATATCCTGGGTTACGGCGGCTTCTGGGCGACCGGCCTGAACAGCTATGACGAAGGCGTCCGGCAGGCACTAGGCCTTGGCGACGAGGAAACGCTGGTTGGCTTCCTGTATGTCGGTACACCCAAGGAAGCCGTGCGCCCGGCCAGCCGGCCGGCGCCCGAGGGGTTTGTACGCGAGTGGCATGGGCCGGCCTGAGGCTTCCAGGCGCGACCTTCGCGGCATGCTGCTCGCGCTGACGATGGCCATGGCGCTGGTAACGTTGCTGGCGCTGCGCCAGCGGCTACGCATTGCCGGCATCGTGAGCGGGCGGCACGCCGGGGAGGGCGCGCGCGGTTGAGATGGCTGGTTCAGGCACTCGCGCGTTCAAGCACTTGCAAGGTAGCGCCTTGCTGGCGGGCAGCATACACCGCGCCGCTCCGGCTGGTGGCGCCAAGGCGCTTATAGATGGTCTGGGCATGCGTCTTGACCGTGGATTCGGAAAGGTGCAGCGCCCGCGCGATGGTCTTGAACGGATAGCCTTGTGCCAGCTGCACCAGGATCTGGTATTGCCGCAGCGTGAGCCCGAGCTGGCGCGCTTCTTCATGCTCCGGGTTGTCGGCCGGGGCCTGCAGCATGGGCGGGGGCGTGCGGTGTAAGGGCATCGGCAGCACGCGAGGCGCAATGGCTGCGGGCGGCTGCGCGCCTGCCTGGAGCAGGCGATGAACGGTTGTGTCGAGACAGGCAAGCGATGCCGACTTCGGTAGCCAGGCGAAGGGGATGTCGCCGGCCGCCTGGTCCACCCAGCCCAGCGGCGTGTCTTCCGTGAGCATGAGCATGCCGCGCGGCCGGATGAACCGGCATGCGTCCATCATCAGGCCAAGGCCGCCGTCGCTGTCGTGGCTGAGGCCGAGCACCAGCAGGTCGGTTGGCACGAGGAGGCTGCCGTGGGCGTGGAAGTTCGCCAGTGCATCGGGATACATGCAATCCACCCGGTCGATGCCGGGGATGCTGATGAGAATCTGTCTTAACGCTAGCTGGACAAGTGGGTTGGTATCGATCAGGACGACATCGAACGACCGGCGCTGTCGGACCGGTTCTAGGCTGGTGTGCATGTGCAACGCTCCCCTACGTGCTACGTGGTGACGATGCGGCTGCTGTTGCGCCGCTTTATTTGTTTCACGCCAACACCTGCACCGCAAAGAGCGTGCCATTTGCTGCAGGTTGCGCCGAAGGCGTCTTGCAACACCGGCAGGCTGCGCTTGCCATCCCGGCGGGGAGGGTCGCCACGGCCACAAATCCGCACCGCCCTTGTAAAGCGTGCACGAGGCATTTGTAAATATCACATGGTGATGTATCCGGCGACGTCAATCCTGCTCGCGGGGCTGTGCGTGTCCGAGGCCGCCAGCGGCCGGCCGGCGAGAAACCGCCGGAAGGTTTATCCTCGCCGTGTCGCGCATCCCGCCCAGGCCCAGTTTGCGGGGTGGCGGGACGCCGCGTCTGGCAATCACCACTCCAAGGACACCCCCATGTCACTCTCGATGTATGAAGTATCGATCCCGGCCTTTATCCGGGCCTTCGGCAGCTTGTCGGCCATCCTGGACAAAGGCGCCGCATTCGCGCAGGCGCAGGGCATGGACCCCGCCGACCTGATCCAGACCCGCCTGGTGGCGGACATGGACCCGCTGCCGGCGCAGGTGCAGCGCGCCAGCGACAGCGCAAAGAGTTGCGCGGCGCGGCTGGCTGGCATCGAGATGCCGTCGTTTGCCGACACCGAAACCACCTTCCCGGAGTTGCAGGAGCGCATCGCCAAGACGGTGGCCTTCCTGAAGACCATCCAGCCCGCCCAGCTCGAGGGCAGCGAGGCGCGCACCATTGAGATCAAGCTGCGCCCCGAGCCCGTCACGTTCGACGGCAAGTCCTATCTGCTGGGCTTTGCGCTGCCGAACTTCTATTTCCACGTGACCACCGCTTACGACATCCTGCGCCACAAGGGTGTGCCGATCGGCAAGCGCGACTATCTCGGCTTGTCCTGATCGACACTGATCGGAAGGGTGGCCGCTTGCGGCCGTTGGATGTGGCGTTGGCCCTCGAGCGCTTGCTTGTTCACCATCTGCGCTGCTTCACTGCAAATTCAACGGCTTAACGTCAAAAGGTCAAAAGCTCGAAAAGTCAACTGCTTAACGTCAAAAACAACTGCAGTTTCACCTCCCCTGCGGGGAGGCGACCTACTTTCTTGTCTCGCCAAGAAAGTAGGCAAAGAAGGCGACCCGGATGGGGCGAAAGACT
>NZ_BAAILO010000071.1:0-20197 GCF_054589115.1 Cupriavidus sp. 8B
GGTGATGGTGGAGCAGAACTTCCGCTTTGCCGCGCCGCTGGCAGATCGCTTTTATGTGATGGAACACGGCACCATCGTCGAGCGCTTCGCGGCCGCGGAGCTGCAAGCCAGGATGCCGGTGCTGAACGCGTTGCTGGGGGTATGAGGACCGCTTTATGACGACACTGAATTTTCCCCTTTCCGCCTTGCTGTCCCAACTGCTGCTGGGGCTGGTCAACGGTGCTTTCTACGCGATGCTGAGCCTTGGCCTTGCGGTCATCTTCGGGCTGCTCAACGTCATCAACTTCGCCCACGGGGCGCTGTTCATGCTCGGCGCTGTGCTGGCCTGGTTGGGCATGGAGTACGCCGGGCTAAACTACTGGGTGATGCTGGTGCTGTCGCCGCTGGCGGTGGCGCTGATCGGCATCGTGATCGAGCGCACCATGCTGCGCTGGATCTACAAGCTCGACCATATCTACGGCCTGCTGCTGACGCTGGGCATCACGCTGGTGATAGAAGGCATCTTCCGCTCGGTGTACGGCGTGTCCGGGCTGCCGTACTCCGCGCCGCAGGCGCTGGGCGGCGCCACCAACCTGGGCTTCATGATGCTGCCCAACTACCGCGCCTGGGTGGTGGCTGCCTCGCTGACGGTGTGCTTCTCCACCTGGTACCTGATCGAGAGGACCAAGCTGGGCGCCTACCTGCGCGCCGGCACGGAGAACCCCAAGATGGTTGAGGCGTTCGGCGTCAACGTGCCGCTGATGGTGACGCTGACCTATGGCTTCGGCGTGGCGCTGGCGGCGTTTGCTGGCGTGCTGGCGGCGCCGGTAATGCAGGTCTCGCCGCTGATGGGGCAGAACCTGATCATCATCGTGTTTGCGGTAGTGGTGATCGGCGGGATGGGATCCATCATGGGCTCGATCCTGACCGGCCTTGGCCTGGGCGTGATCGAGGGCTTGACCAAGATGTTTTACCCCGAGGCCTCGGCCACGGTGGTGTTCCTCATCATGGCGATCGTGTTGATGCTGCGCCCGTCGGGGCTGTTTGGAAGGAGTCAATAATGGGGCAGTCAACCAGGAAACTGGGGTACGGATTGCTGCTGGCAGCGCTGGTGCTGGCGCCGATGGCCGGGGCGTATCCGGTGTTTGTGCTCAAGGTGCTGTGCTTCGCGCTGTTCGCGTGCGCGTTCAATCTGCTGGTCGGGTATACCGGGCTGCTGTCGTTCGGGCATGCGGCCTTCTTCGGCGGCGCGGGCTATGCAGCGGGCCATGCCATGAAAGTATGGGGCGTCACGCCGGAAGCGGGCATGGTGCTGGGGACGCTGGCCGGCGGCCTGGCCGGCTATGTGGTGGGGTCGCTGGCGATCCGCCGCCAGGGCATCTATTTCTCGATGATCACGCTGGCATTGGCGCAGATGCTGCTCTTTGTCTGCCTGCAGGCGCCAGCCACGGGCGGCGAGGATGGCCTGCAGGCGATTCCGCGCGGCAAGCTGTTCGGCGTGCTGCCGCTGGCCGACGACCTGACGCTGTACTACGTGGCGCTGGTGGTCATCGTGGCGGCGTTCGCGCTGATCGTGCGCACGGTGCATTCTCCGTTCGGCCAGATCCTCAAGGCCATCAAGGAGAACGAGCCGCGCACCATCTCGCTGGGCTACGACACCGACCGCTACAAGCTGATGGCGTTCGTGCTCTCCGCCTCGCTGTCCGGGCTGGCCGGGTCGATCAAGGCGCTGGTGCTGGGCTTTGCCACGCTGACCGACGTGCACTGGTCGATGTCGGGCTCAGTGATCCTGATGACGCTGGTGGGTGGGCTGGGCACGCTGTCCGGCCCGCTGGTCGGCGCCTTCGTGGTGGTCGCGCTGGAAACCCGGCTGGGCGCCATCGGCAATTTCCTGGCTTCCGCCACGGGCATTGCATGGTTTGGCTCGCTGGGCGAGTCGGTGACCATGGTAACGGGCGTCATCTTTGTTGCCTGCGTCCTGCTGTTCCGCCGGGGCCTTGTGGGCCAGCTTGAATTGCTGGCCGGCCGCCAGGTCTTTAGCCGAAGGCTGCGCGCGCCGCGCGCGGCCCCCCGCCTGAAGCCGGACTAGCAACGCGCCGCCACCAAGCTCACAACCCCTTCGGCAACAAAGCCGCCAGCGCTTCGCGCATGGCCCGCGCAATCAGATGCTGCCGCTCGCGCGGCATGCGGGCCAGCGTCGAAGCCACGCTGATGCCCGCCACCGGCTCGCCGTCGGCGCTATGCACCGCCATGCCCACGGCTAGCACGCCGCTGGTGGCGTGATTGCCGATCACGGACCAGCCGCGCTCGCGCGTGGCCCGCACCAGGATGTTCATGCGCTCGGGCGTCATGCCGCCATAGTGGCTAAGCGCCGCGGCATTGGCGGCGATGCATTGCGCCACGTCGTCTTCCGGCAGCGCTGCCAGCAGGGCCAGCCCGGCGGCGCCGACGCCCAGCGGCTGGCGCGTGCCGACCTGGATGACGAGGATCTGCACCGGGTGGGTCCCCACATGGCGCGCGATGCAGTGCGAGATCGCGCCTTCGCGCACGATGGCGAAGGCGGCATCCCCGCAGGCGGCACTCACCCGTGCCAGCACGGGCTGTAGCCGCGCCGCCAGCCCATCGGTGGCATGCGGCTGCGCCAGCGCCGCCAGGCGCGGCCCCGCCACATAGCGAAAGCGTCCGCGCTGGGCCACGTAGCCGCTCTCCATCAAGGTAGCCAGCAGCCGGTAGACCGTGGCGCGCTCCAGCGCGGCGATGCGGCACAGGTCGACCACGCGCAGCCCTTCGCGGCCGCTGGCCAGCACCGCATCCAGCAATTGCAGGCCGCGCCGCAGCGTGCGGCTGCCGCCGTCTTCGGCGGGCTCGGTGGCGTCGGTGGCGTCGGGAAGGGGGCTGAGGGCTGCCTTGCCTTTGGAAGAAACGTCCGTCAGGCGGACGTTTTGACTGGCGGTGCGGGCAGGCATGGGGAAGAATTTCTCGGTCGATGGAAGCCACCCGCAGTATGCCGCAGCGCGGCCAGAAGGGGGCTCGCGACGGCATTGCACCGCCAAACAGGAGACAAACCAATGACCTTGCACAACGCACCGCGCCGACGCCTGCTGGCGTTCGCGGCGGCCCTCAGCCTGGCCTGCGGCCTGGCGCTGCCCCTTCATGCCCAGCCCAACGCCCAGGCCGCCTGGCCCGCCAAGCCCATCAAGCTCGTGGTCGGCTACTCCGCCGGCGGCGCCACCGACGTGATCGCGCGCATCGTCGCCCTCAAGCTGGGCGAGCAGCTGGGCCAGCCGGTGGTGGTGGACAACCGGGCGGGCGCCAACAGCAATGTGGGCGCCGAAGTGGTGGCCAAGTCCGCGCCCGATGGCTACACGCTCTATGTCTACACCATTGCCAACACCATCAACGCGTCGCTGTACGACAAGCTGGGCTACGACCCGCAAAAGGATTTCGAGCCGATCGGGCTGATCGCCAGGATCCCCAACATCCTGGTGGTGAACCCGAAGCTGCCGGTGAAAACCCTGGCCGACTACATCCGCTTTGCCAAGGCGTCGCAGGACGGCATCACCTTTGCCTCGTCGGGCAGCGGCTCGTCCATCCACCTGTCGGGCGAGATGTTCAAGATGCAGGCCCGGCTGAACATGCTGCACATCCCGTATCGCGGCAGTGCGCCGGCGGTGACCGACCTGCTGGGCGGGCAGGTGCAATCGATGTTCGACAACACGCCGTCGGCGCTGCCGCACGTGAAGGCGGGGCGGCTGCGCGCCATCGCCATCACCAGCGCCCAGCGCTCGCCGCTGCTGCCGGAGGTGCCGACCGTTGCCGAGTCAGGCTTTCCCGGCTTTGACGTGCAATCGTGGTTCAGCCTGGCCGCGCCCGCCGGCACGCCGCGGCCGGTGATCGACCGCCTGAACGCCGCCCTCAACAAGGTGCTGGCCGCACCTGACGTGCACCAGCGCCTGCAGGACCTGGCGGCCACCCCAGAACCCGGCACGCCTGAGCAATTGCGCCGCCTGATCGCGACGGAAACCAAGCGCTGGCACGACGTGGTGAAACAGTCCGGCGCCAAGGCCGAGTAAGGAATCAGGAACAAGAGACAAGGAGCGTTGCCCACTATGTACCCGATCGACTTCTTCTGGCGCGCCGCGGCGCGCTGGCCCGGCAACATCGCCATCGATGCCCCCGAAGGCGCCATCCGCTACGACGCGCTGGCCAGCCAGGTGGCCGCGCTGGCCACGGCGCTCGATGCGCTCGACAACACCCTGCAGAGCCGCGTCGGCATTTGCGCCAGGAACAGTGCCGAGCACATCGTCGCGATCCTCGCGGTGCTGGCCTGCGGCAAGGTCTGGGTGCCGCTGAATCCAAAAAGCACCCGGCCGGAAATCCGCCGCATCATCGACGCTACGGAGCCCTCCATCCTGGTGCTCGATGTGGCCTGCGCCGACTTGCTGGACGGCGCCTGCGGGGCGCGCATCTACAGCGGCTTGCCGCCGCCGGGGGAGATGTCGGTGGCGGCGCTGATCGCGCAGCATGCCGGCGCAGCGCGCCCGGCCTTTGCGCTGCCGGAGGACGCCACGCAGGCGATCAAGTTCACCGGCGGCACCACCGGCGCGCCCAAGGGCGTGATGCAGCCGTACCGCGCCTGGATGACCAACGTTTCCAACCAGATCCACGCCTGGGGCTTCCACGAGCACGAGCGCTATATCGTGGCCGCGCCGATCACGCATGGCACGTCAACCTACCTGCTGCCCATCCTGGCGCAGGGCGGCTGCCACGTGGTGCTGGCCGAGGCCGGCGCCGAGGCCGTGCGCGCGGCGTTTCGCGAGCGCGGCGGCACCGTGTGTTTCATGCCGCCCACGCTGGTCTACATGCTGATGGCGCTGCCCGGCGCCTCGCGCGCGGACTTCCCGCACCTGCGTCGCCTGATCTACGGCGGGGCGCCCATGCCACCCGAGAAGATCCGCGAGGTGCGCGACTTTTTCGGCCCCGTGCTGGGCACCACCTACGGGCAGACCGAGGCACCGCAAAGCCTGACCGTGATGCGCCCCGCGGATTTCGATGACGAGCGCAACTGGGCCGCCGTGGGCCTGCCCACCTGGTTCAGCGACGTGGCCATCATGGCCCCCGACGGCCGCCTGCTGCCCCCGGGCGAGGTTGGCGAGGTGGTCGCGCGCGGCGACCTGGTGATGAGCGGCTACTGGCGCCTGCCGGAGAAAACCGCCGAGACGCTGGTCGACGGCTGGCTGCACACGGGCGACCGCGGCCTGATCGATGAGCGCGGCTACCTGTACCTCAAGGACCGGCTCAAGGACATGGTCATCACCGGCGGCTTCAACGTCTATCCGGTGGATGTGGAGAACGCGCTGGGCCAGCATCCGGCGGTGCACGAATGCACGGTGTTCGGCGTGCCCGACGAGAAATGGGGCGAAGCGGTGCAGGCCGCCGTGCAGCTGCGCCCCGGCCAGCATGCCACCGAAGTGGAGCTGATCGCCTTTGTGCGTGAGCGCCTGGGCCCCGTGCAAACGCCCAAGCGCATCCACTTCCACGCCAGCCTGCCGCGCTCCGCCGTGGGCAAGGTGCTCAAGACCGCCGTGCGCGACCGCGCCATCGCCCCTGACGCCTACAACACCGCCAACGAATCCACCGGGACCCAATCATGACCTCCTCCGCTGCCGCCAAGCCTGTTGCCTCCAAGCCTGTTACCCGCCTTTGCACCCATACCCTCACCAGCCTGCATTACCGCGACGCGGACCTGGTCAAGGACCTGATGGGCAAAAAGACCTTCACCGAGGTCATGCTCATGCAGATCCTGGGCCGCGAGCCACGCCCGGTGGACCTGCGCATCACAGACGTGGTGCTGATCGTGCTGATGGAGCACGGCCTCACGCCCAGCGCCATCGCCACGCGGCTGATCTACATGAGCGCGCCCGAGAACCTGCAGGGCGCCGTCTCCGCCGGCCTGCTGGCGGTTGGCAGCGCCTTCGTGGGCACCATGGAAAACTGCGCGCAGCTGCTCGACCGCATCGGCGCCGCCGCCGATCCCGATGCCGAGGCCATGGAGATCGCGCGCCACTACAAATCCATCAAGAGCCATGTACCCGGCTTTGGCCACCACCTGCATAAGCCGGTGGACCCGCGCGCCTGCAAGCTGCTGGAAATGGGGCGCGCCGAGCCCGACCTGGCCGGCGACAAGATCCGCGCGCTGGAGCGCCTGTCCAGGGCGGTGGATACCGTGGCCGGCCGGCCCATCACCATCAACGCTACCGGTGCCGTGGCCGCCTTGCTGGGCGAGCTGGGCGTGCCCACGGCCGTGATGCGCGGCTTTGCCGTGATTTCGCGCGCGGCCGGGCTGGTGGCGCACATCGTCGAAGAGCAGCAAAGCCCCTCCGGCCGCTTTATCTGGGACACCATCGAGCACGCGATTCCGTATGTGGGAGAGGGTGGGCATCAGCAAAAGGAGGGCGCCTGAGATGACAAGCACGTCGACCCCTGTTGAAAGCACGGCGAGCGCAGTACGCCCGCCCGCGCTGCCACTCGATCTTTCGGGCCGCACGGTCTTTGTCGCCGGCGCGGGCTCGGCGGGCCCGGGCTGGAGCATCGGCCGCGCGGCTAGCGTGACCTACGCGCGCCTGGGCGCGCAGGTCTGCGTGGTGGATCGGGACGCGGCATCGGCGCAGGAAACCACGGCGCTGATCCGGGCCGAAGGCGGCATCGCCGAGACCTTCACGGGCGACGTGTCGGTGGAGGCCGATGTGGTGCGCCTCTTTGCCGCGGCGCGCGAGCGCTTCGGCATGGTGGACGTGCTGCATCACAACGTAGGCATCGGCAAGACCGGCGGCCCGATGGAGACCACCGCGGACGACCTGGACCGCATCCACGCCGTCAACGTGCGCAGCCTGTTGCTGGCCAGCCAGCAGGTGCTGCCCGACATGGTGGCGCGCGGGCGCGGTGCCATCATCGCCATCTCGTCGGTGGCCGGCATGCGCTACGTGGGATACCCGCACCTGGCCTACAGCGTGACCAAGGCCGCCGTGGCGCACTTCACGCGCATGCTGGCGCAGCAATACGCGCCGCATGGCGTGCGCGCCAACGCCGTGGTGCCGGGGCTGATCGACACGCCGCGCATCGCCACCACGGTGGCGAAGATGTTCTCCGGCACCAGCCTGGACGAGGCGCGGCAGGCACGCGCCGCGCAAGTCCCCATGGGCCGCATGGGCAGCGCGTGGAATGTGGCGCACGCCTGCGCCTTCCTGGCGTCGGACGCGGCGGCCTATGTTACCGGCACCGAACTGGTGGTGGACGGCGGCATCACGGGCAAGTTTGTGTAACGCGCAAACCGGCCTGAGCGGGGCTTGACTGGCCAAGGACCAGTAAAATAGCCGGCTAAGGTGGGTTTTCAAAGGCGGCAGGTGGCTCAACGACAACAGGGTTTTCTTCTGACTCGACACTGGCGGGATACGGCTGCCGGCACGGAGGTCGAGTTCTGGCTGGCAACCGACAGCGGCCCGCAGCTCCTGCGCCTGGCGCATCAGCCCTCCGTGGCCTTCATCCCGGCCGAGCAGCGCGAAGCCGCCGAGGCGGTCTTGCGCGGCGAGCGCAATGTGGAGTTGCGCGAACTCCCCTTGGCCGATTTCCATCGCCGCCCGGTGCTGGGCCTCTACTGCCAGCACTATCGCCAACTCTCCAAGCTGGAAAAACTGCTGAAGGAAGCCGGCGTCAGCGTCTATGAGGCCGACATCCGCCCGCCGGAACGCTACCTGATGGAGCGCTTCATCACCGCCCCTGTCTGGTTTGCCGGCGAGCCCAACGCGGCTGACGACAAGGGCCCCCTCCTCAACTGCCAGATGAAGCCGGGCCCGGCGTATCGGCCGCGGCTGAAGCTGGTCTCGCTGGATATCGAGACCACCGCCCACGGCGACCTGTACTCCATCGCGCTGGAAGGCTGCGGCCAGCGCCAGGTGTATATGCTCGGCCCGCCGAATGGCGACGACAGCCCGCTCGACTTTGACCTGGAGTACTGCGCCAGCCACCCGCTGATGCTGCAAAAGCTGAACCAATGGCTGGCGCAGCACGATCCCGATGCCATCATCGGCTGGAACGTGGTGCAGTTCGATCTGCGCGTGCTGCAGAAGCACGCGGATCGCTATCAGGTCCCGCTGCTATTCGGCCGGGGCGGCAATGTGCTGGAGTGGCGCGAGCACGGCTTCAAGGAGAACCATTTCTTTGCCTCCGCCGCCGGCCGCCTGATCATCGACGGCATTGAGGCGCTGCGGTCCGCTACCTGGAATTTCCCGTCCTTCAGCCTGGAGAGCGTGGCGCAGGCCCTGCTCGGCGAGGGCAAGTCCATCGACAACCCGTATCAGCGGATGGCGGAGATCGACCGCCGCTTCGCGGAAGATAAACCGGCCCTGGCCCGCTACAACCTCAAGGACTGCGAACTGGTCACCCGGATCTTTGCCAAGACCGAGTTGCTGACCTTCCTGCTGGAGCGGGCCGCCGTCACGGGCTTGCCCGCGGACCGCAGCGGCGGCAGCGTGGCTGCGTTTTCGCACCTGTACATGCCGTTGATGCATCGGCAGGGCTACGTGGCGCCGAACCTGGGCGAGGTGCCGGAGGGGGCCAGCCCGGGTGGCTTTGTCATGGATTCGCAGCCCGGGCTGTACGATTCGGTGCTGGTGCTGGACTACAAGAGCCTGTACCCATCCATCATCCGTACCTTCCTGATCGATCCGCTCGGGCTGGTGGAGGGACTACGGGATCCGTCCGACGAGAGCTCGGTGCCGGGTTTTCGCGGCGCGCGCTTCTCGCGCACCCGGCATTGCCTGCCGGCCATCGTCGAGCAGATCTGGCAAGGCCGGGAAGCCGCCAAGCGCGAGGGGAACAAGCCCTTGTCGCAGGCCCTGAAGATCATCATGAATGCGTTCTATGGGGTGCTAGGGTCGAGCGTCTGCCGCTTTTTCGACCCCCGCCTGGCGTCGTCGATCACCATGCGCGGCCACGAGATCATGCACCGCACGCGCGAGCTGATCGAGGCGCAGGGCTACCAGGTCATCTATGGCGATACCGACTCCACCTTCGTCTGGCTGAAGCGGCCGCACGCCGAAGCGGACGCCGACAGGATCGGCCGCGCGCTCGTCCAGCACGTGAACCAGTGGTGGCGGCAGCATCTGCAGCAGCAGTACGGGCTGGAGAGCGCGCTGGAGCTGCAGTACGAGACCCACTACCGCCGCTTCCTGATGCCCACCGTGCGCGGCGCCGAGCAGGGCAGCAAGAAGCGCTACGCGGGGCTGGTCGCCAAGGCGGATGGCAGCGAGGAGATGGTCTACAAGGGCCTGGAAACGGTGCGCACCGACTGGACGCCGCTGGCCCAGCAGTTCCAGCAGGAGCTCTATCAGCGCGTGTTCAAGAAGCAGCCGTACCGGGAGTACGTGCAGGACTATGTCCGCCGCACCATGAACGGCGAGTTCGACGCGCAGCTGGTCTACCGCAAACGCCTGCGCCGGACACTCGAAGACTATCAGCGCAACGTGCCGCCGCACGTGCGCGCGGCGCGCATCGCCGATGAGTTCAACCGCAAGGAAGGCCGTCCGCTGCAGTACCAGAACGGCGGCTGGATCAGCTATGTGATGACCGTGGCTGGCCCGGAGCCGCTGGAAACCCGGTGTTCGCCCATCGACTATGACCACTATCTCACGCGCCAGCTGCAGCCGGTGGCCGACGCCATCCTGCCCTTCCTGGACGATGCGTTCGAGACGCTGGTGACGGGGCAGAAAGCCTTGTTCTGACGGGCGTCAGGCCAAACGTCTGGCATCGATGCGCGGCAGCACCCGCGCCAGCGTGATGCCGCGCGCGGCCATGAACAGCAGCAGCGCCGCCCATAAGCCATCGTTGCCGAACGGGCCGGCCAGCGCGAGTGCCGCCGCCATGAACGCCGCGAACGACAAGGCCATCGAATGCATCAGTTCGCGCGTGCGGGTGGCGCCGATAAACACGCCATCCAGCAGGAAGCCCCACACGGAGACCAGCGGCAGTGCAACGGCCCACGGCAGGTAGCGCACGGCCGCGTCGTGGACGGCCCGCTGGTCGGTCAGGCAGGCGATGATCCATTCGCCTGCGCTGGCATACACCAGGGAAAAGCACAGTGCGCCCACCGCGGCCCAGATCATCGTGACCCGGACCGCGCGACGGAATGCATGCCGGTCCCGGGTGCCGATGGCGGCGCCCACCAGCGCCTCGGCCGCATGCGCGAAGCCATCGAGCGCGTAGGCCATGAAGGTCTGGAAGTTGAGCAGCAGCGCGTTGGCCGCCAGGATCACGTCGCCCTGCTTGGCGCCCGCATGGGCGAACCAGCCGAAGCTGGCCACCAGGCACAGCGTGCGGATGAAGATATCGCGGTTGAGCGCGACCAGCCGCTTGAGTTCGTGCGCGTCGGCAACCACATCCCAGCGCAGGGGAGGCAGCCCGTGGGGGCGCAGCCGCCAAAGCAGGGCGGCGCCCAGCACGAAGCCGCACGCATCGGCGGTGGCGGTAGCGGCGCCGATCCCCGCGATGCCCCAGTCGAACACGTAGACATAGAGCAGCACCGCGCCAATGTTCACCGCGTTGATGAACAGCTGGGTGAGCAGGCCAAGCCGCACGTGCTGGCAGCCCAGCAGGTAGCCCAGCACCACGTAGTTGCACAAGGCAAAAGGCGCCGCCCAGATCCGCGCATGGCTGTAGACGCGCGCGTGGTGCTGGAGCGTGTCGCTGCCGCCGATCAGGCCCAGCGCCCCGTGGATCAGCGGCATCTGCACGGCCAGCACGCCGAGCCCGATGACGGTGGCCAGCAGCAGGGCGCGTACCAGCGTGGCGCGCAACGCCGCACCGTCCCGGGCGCCGTACGCTTGCGCGACGAGGCCGGTGGTACCCATGCGCAGGAAACCGAAGCCCCAGAACACAAAGCTGAAGAACAGGCCGCCGGCGGCCACACCGCCCAGGTAGGCCGGATCCGGCAGGTGGCCGGCCACGGCGGTATCGACCGCGCCCAGGATCGGCTGGGTCAGGTTGGCGAGGATGATCGGGAATGCCAGCGCCAGCACGCGGCGATGCCAGCCGGAGGTGGGGAGGGCCGGCGATGTGCTGGAAGCGCTGCTGCTGGCGGGTGAAGCGGGTGAAGCGGGCGAAGCGGGACTATCGGCGTCGGGCACGTTGTGCAGCGGGGGCTGGTTGTGTGGAATCGACCGACATTATGGTCGATCCGCCGCACCGTTGCCTCGCCGGGGATCAGAAGCGATGGCGCACGCCCACGCCGTACGTGTCGGCATGCGACTGCGCGGTCAGCTTGTCGTAGAAGTACGCCGCGTACACGTCCGTGCGCTTGGACAGGTTGTAGTCATAGGCTAGCGCGGTGGTGTTGCGGCGGAAATCCCCGACGTTGTTGCTGGTCTTGTCATAGGCGTACGAGACCAGCACATTGCCCGCGCCAACCGGCACCGATGCCCCCACCTGCCCGTTCCTGTGCTTGATGTCGCCGGGGGCGCCGCTGATATCCGACTTGATGTACTGGGCCTGGGCGAACAGCTTGACCAGCTTGAAGTCATAGCTGATGCCGCCCTGGACGGCGTTCTGCTTGTTGAAGCCGGCGAGCGCCGCGGGTGACGTCACGTCACCCGGAGTGGCATTGAACCTGGCCTGCTGGAAGGCCACGGTAGCGCCGAAGGGGCCATTGAAGTAGGTGAGGTTGCCGCCCCATTTGTTCTGGCCGTTGCTGCCGGGCTGCTCGCCGAAGGCGTAGATCAGGTTCACGGTCAGCCCGCCGAGCGTCGGCGTGGAGTAGACCACGGAGTTGCTCCAGCCCGAGTCGCCGATGATGCCCGGGTCGTAGACCGCGCCGCTCGTTGCGGTCTTGTAGGTGTGGTAGATGGACGGCCCGAAGTTGTAGGAGTCCACCAGCGGGTTGAACAGGATCGTGGAGAGGAAGTAGGGCGTGGTGTTGCGCCCCAGCTTGACGGTGCCGTAAGCGTTGCTCTGCAGGCCGACGAAGGCGTTGCGCGTGAACATGGCGTCGGTGTCCGAGCGCCCCGATTTGCCCACGTCGGCGCGCAGGAACCCGTTGAGGTCGAAGATCGCCTTCAGCCCGTTGCCCAGGTCCTCGGCGCCCTTGATGCCCCAGTACGACGTCTGCATGCCGCCGGCGCCCACCACGTAGGCGCGGTCGCCGCCCGCCGCGCGCGTGCTGCCGACAAACGAGTCGACCTGCCCGTAGAGCGTGACGCTGGATTGCGCCAGCGCGGCGCCGCTGGCGCAGGCTGCGCCCAGGAACGCCAGCGCAAGCGTGGCTTTGCTTGTTTGCTGCATCGTGATCTCCTTCTCAGTCGTTGTGGTTTTTGTTAGCGTTGCGTCCCGCTGGCCCCGATGCCGCCGTGGTCCCGCGACCATCTGGCCGGGTCTTCCAGGAAGCGCTGCAGTTCGTCCAGGCTGCGGCTGTCCACGCCGCCGGCGGCACGCGCGGCTTGCAGGATGTCCTGCCAGTTCGCGAGGGCATGCACCTTGGCCTGCCAGGGGGCGAGCACGCTTTCGGTGGGGAACGTGCCGTAGTCGAACACCACGAAGATGTCCGTCACCACCGCGCCGGCCGCGGCCAGCGCCTCGCAGAAGATCCGCTTGGAGCGCGCAGCGGCCATCATGTCGTCCACCAGCAGCACGCGGTCGCCGGCGTTGACGACGCCCTCGATCTGCGCGGCCGGGCCCAGCCCTTTGGCCTCCTTGCGCACATAGAGCAGCGGGAGCGCCAGGGCGTCGGCCATCCACGCGCCAAACGCGATGCCGCTCGATTCGGCGCCTACCACGGCATCGATGCCGTCGAGTCGGTTCCGCTGCCGCAGCAGTGCCAGGCCGCGCTCGATCAGCGCCTTTCGCAGCAGCGCAAACGAGATCAGCCGGCGGCAGTCGATATAGACCGGGCTGGCCCAGCCGGAGGGCAGCCGGAACGGCTCGTCCGTGCGGAACTTCACGCAGCCGGCATCCAGCAGGGCCTGGCCCACCGACGACGACAGGTCCAGTTGAGTGCGTAGTTGAGACATACAGTGCTCCAGTGCTTGTGCTTGTGCTTCGCCGCGACACGTATCAGCAGGGCGGCGAGGGGGGTCCATGCGCCGGCTCAAGCCAGCTTCCAGCCAAGTTCTTCGCCCGCAAGGAAGGGGTGGATTGCCTTGCCGTCCGGCAGCGGGATCGATTCGGCCACGCGGTGGCGTTCCCGCCGGAGCGTGACCGTGCCCTCGTTCAGCGGCAGGCCATAGAAGCGGCTGCCGTTCTCGCTGGCGAAGGCAGCAAACCGGTCCAGCGCGCCTTCTTCGTCAAAGACCGTGAGATAGGCCTCGAGCGCGTTTGGCGCGCTGAAGATGCCGGCGCAGCCGCAGGCCGCTTCCTTGGCCGTGCGATCGTGCGGTGCGGAGTCCGTGCCCAGGAAAAACGCGGGCGAGCCGGAGGTGGCGGCGCGGCGCAATGCCAGCCGGTGCCGCTCGCGCTTGAGCACGGGCAGGCAGTAGAAATGCGGGCGGATGCCGCCGGTGAACATGGCATTGCGGTTGAACATCAGGTGCTGCGGCGTGATGGTGGCGGCAAGCCGGCCGCTGGAGTCCCGGCCGACAAAGTCCGCCGCCTGCTCGGTGGTGATGTGCTCCAGCACCACCTTGAGCCGTGGGAAGCGTGCCAGCAGCGGCTTGAGCGTCCGCTCGATGAACGTGGCTTCGCGATCGAATACGTCCACGGCCGGATCGGTGCTCTCGCCGTGGATCAGCAGCGGCATGCCGATTTCCTGCATGGTTTCGAGCACGCCGGCCACTTTGTCGAGCGCGGTCACGCCGTACTCGGAATGCGTGGTGGCGCCGGCCGGGTACAGCTTCACGGCCGTAAACACGCCCTCGCTGAACCCGCGCCGCACTTCGTCGGGCGGCGTTGCATCGCAGAGGTAGCAGGCCATCAGCGGGACAAAGCGCGCACCTGGCGGCAGCGCCGCGAGTATCCGCTCCCGGTAGGCGTGCGCCGCGTCGACGGTGGTGACGGGCGGCCTGAGATTCGGCATGACGAGGGCGCGCGCAAACTGCCGCGCCGTGTGGGGCAGGACGGCGCGCAGCGTATCGCCGTCGCGCAGGTGCAGGTGCCAGTCGGCCGGCCGGGGCAGGGTGAGGCTTTGCGTCATGGTCGTGTCTCCTGTCGGCGCGGCTCAGAGGCTGGCGATGGTGTCGTCCAGCACCTGCACGCCAAGCAGGAAATCGTCGATGTCCATCGCCTCGTCCGGATTGTGCGAGCCGTGCTCGTTGCGCACGAACAGCATGCCGGTGGGGATGCCGGCGTTGGCAAACAGCGATGCATCGTGGCCGGCGCCGCTCGGTACCTGCTCAACCGGGAGGTCCCGTTGCCGGCATGCCTGCGCCAGCAGCTCGCAGAGCCTGCCGTCCATGGTGGCCGGGGCCGACTCGATGCGGCGGTCGAACTCGAACCGCACGCCGCGGTCGCGGGAGATCACCTTGCATTCCGTGCGCAGCAGCTGATAGAAGCCTTCCAGCGTCTCCACGCTCTTGCTGCGCGCCTCGAAGCTAAAGTTCACCATGCCGGGGATGCGCGAGATCGAGTGTTCCTCCCGGCTGGTGCTGACCACGCCGGTGGTGACGACCAGATCGATGCCGCGCTCCAGCAGCACGCGCCAGTGCTCATCCAGTCGCGTGATCAGGTCGGCCACGGCAAACATGGCGTCCTTGCGCAGCCACCTTGGCACCGCGCCGGAGTGGCCGGCCTCGCCGATGCAGCGGATCCGGTTATGGCGCACATTGCCGCGGATGCCGGGCACCACCGCGACAGGCAAGCCGCGCGCGACCATCACCGGGCCTTGCTCGATATGCAACTCCAGGTAGGCGTGCACCTGCGCCTTGTCGAGCAGCAGCGCCTGCGTGCGGATCGCCTCGACATCGGCGCCGGCTGCCGCCATACAGGCCGCCAGCGATTCGCCGGAATGCCGATGCGGCAGTGCCAGGTCGTCAGCCGAGAGCTTGCCCAGCAGGGCGCTTGAGCCCATGTACGCCTTGCCGAACCAGGCGCTTTCCTCGCCCCGGAAGCCGACCACCTGCAGCGGCACGCGCGAGCGCTGGCCGCTGCACTGTTGCCGGAGCTGGCACAGCAGGCCGGCGACGATCCCCGCCAGGCCGTCGAAGTTGCCGCCTTGCGGGACGGAGTCCAGGTGGGAGCCCACCCACGTGGCCGGCGCGCCAGCGTCGGCTTGCGGCAGGCGGAAGACGAGGTTGGCGGCGCGGTCGGCCTGCGCTTCAAGGCCGTTGCGCAGCGCGAAGTCCCGCAGGTAGCCGGCCGCGGCCGTCTCGCCGGCGCCGTAACTGTCGCGGGTCACGCCAACGCCATCTGACGACAGTTCGCGTATGTCCTTGAAGAGCTGCTCGGCGACCGGCTTGAGTTCCAGAATTTCCATGACACGTTTGTTGATCGTTGCAGTGACGCGCCGGCGGCAGGCGCCGGCGCGAGCGGCTTTTTTGCGTGTGGCGCTCAGCCGGATTGCTGCGCAAAGCGCAGCCAGCGGTCGCTTAAGTGCGGGTCGAGCCGGACCTGGCCCACCAGCTCGCGCAGTGCTTCGGTGCCGGTCTCCTGGCAATAGTCCTGCAGTCCGTCGATGATCTTCTGCATGACGCCGGGATCGCGGAAGGACGCCGTGCCAACCTGGACCGCGGCGGCGCCGGCGAGCATGAACTCGACGGCATCCTCGGCGTTCTGAATCCCGCCGCAGCCGATGATGGGAATGCGCACGGCGCGATAGCACTGGTGCACCAGCCGCAGGGCAATCGGCTTGATGACCGGGCCGGACAGGCCGCCCATGACATTGCCCAGCTTGGGCTTGCGGGTGCGCACATCGATGGCCATGCCCAGCACGGTGTTGCCCATGACGATGGCGTCGGCGCCCGCGTCTTCCGCCGCGCGCGCCACGGCGGCAATGTTGCTGGCGTTGGGCGTGAGCTTGACCCAGAAGGGGTGGCGCGTACGCCGGCGGATGGCGCTGACCGCCTTGTAGGTGGTCTCGGGCAGCATGGCAAAGGCCATGCCGTCGGCTTCCAGGTTGGGACAGGAAATATTGGCCTCGATCGCGGCTACCTCGGGCAGGGACATCTGCTCGCACGCCAGGGCGAACTCCTGCGCGGTATCGGCGGAGATCGACACCACCACGGGCGTGTCGTAGCGGGTGTAGGGCGGCAGCACGCATTCGCGGTAGTAGTCGAGCCCCTTGCTCGGGATGCCGATGGAATTGAGCATGCCGCTATAGGTCTCGGCTACCCGCGGTGTGGGATTGCCGGCCCGGGACCTGGGGGAGACGCTCTTGATCACCAGCGCGCCAAGCCGGTTGAGGTCCAGCGCTTCGCGATACTCGATGGCGAAGCAGCCGGAGGCGGGCATGACTGGGTTGCGCAGCGTCAAGTCGCCAACCCGAACGGATAGATCAGCCAAACTCCACCTCCCCGACCACTTCGCGAATGGAAAACACGGGGCCTTCCCGGCAGACCCGCAGGAAATGCTTGTCGCCGTCGCAATCGAACAGCCGCACGCAAGACAGGCACACGCCCATGCCGCAGGCCATGCGCTGCTCCATGGCGACTTCGCCCACCACCTCGGGATAATCGGCCAGCACGCGCTGCAGCAGCATCAGCAGGCGGTGCGAGCCACAGGTGTAGACCGCATCCGGCCGCTGCTGCCCGATCAGGTTGCGCATCAGCACTTCCACGGCGTCCACGGACGAGGAGCCATCGGCATCGAACACGCTATGCACTTGCGCGTTGGCCCCGCGCAGGAACTCCTGCTCCATCAGGTCCTCGCGGGTGCGGGCCGACATCACCGCGGTGATGGCCACGCCGGCATCGGCCGCCTGCTGGATCAGCGGTGCCATGGTGGCCAGGCCCACGCCGCGCGCCACCACCAGGATCCGCTTGAAATCCGGCCTGAAGGTAAAGGTGTTGCCCAGCGGGCCCACGATCTCCATGTGGCCATCGACAGGCAGGCTGGCCATGGCCCGCGTGCCGACGCCGGTCACGTTGTAGAGGAACTCGATGCGGCCATCTTCCGGCCCCGCGCCATAGACGCTCATGGGGCGCAGCAGGAAAGGCTGTTCCGTTTCGGTGGCGGGGCAGCGGAGCTGGTAGAACTGCCCGGGCTTCGTGATGCGCGCAATCGGCGTATCCGCTTCCAGGCGGATGTGCCTGTAGCGCCGGTTGACCCAAGAATGTTCGACTACGCGGCAGCGATGGGACGCCACCGTGGCGGCGCTGTCCAGGCCGCACAAGGTTGCAGACATGATGACTCCTGATAAATGCGAGGCGAGGCGAGACGGGGCGATGCAATGCGGGGCGCTTATTCCAGCTCGAGGCCCTTGAGCTCGGGGATGAGGAAGATCGTGGCGATCATGTCCAGCACGTAGATGCTGGCCAGCAGGGCAATGGCCACCTGGAAGGAGTAGCTGGCGGCCAGCGCGCCGACCACGATGGGCCCGAAGCCGCCCACGCCACGCCCGATGTTAAACAGGACGTTCTGCGCGGTAGCGCGCGCCGCCGTGGGGTAGGCTTCCGAGATCAGCGCGCCGTAGCCGCCGATCATGCCGTTGACGAACATGCCCATGACCGCGCCGGCCCAGAGCATGGTGACGGGGTCCGACATTTGCGAATACGCAACCACCATCGCCACCGCGCCGGCCTGGAAGATCAGGAAGCTGGGCTTGCGGCCGATGCGGTCGGCCAGCTGGCCGAACAGGTAGACGCCAATCATCATCCCGACGATGGTGACCGAGGTCCACATGGCGGACTTGGTCAGCGAGAAACCCAGGGCTTTGGACAGATAGGTGGGCAGCCAGATCATGATGCCGTAGTAGCCAAAGTTCTGGACCGAGCACAGGATCACGATGCCGAGGCTGGTCCGCGTGGTGCGGCCATCGGCAACCAGCAGCTTGAACGCATTCGCTTTCTTCTTGTCCTGGGTTTCGGCATGGCGCACGAACACTTCCGGCTCATGCAGCTTGTTGCGCACGAACCAGGCCACCAGCGCCGGCACCACGCCCAGCAGGAACATGCCGCGCCAGCCGATATGCGGCAGCAGCAGCGGCGTCAGCAAAGACGCCAGCAGCACGCCGCTTTGCCAGCCGAGCGCCACGTACGAAGACACCCGCGCGCGCTTGCTGGCGGGCCAGGCCTCCGCGGCCAGCGCCATGCCGATGCCGAACTCGCCGCCCAGGCCGATGCCGGCGATGGTGCGGTAGGCCAGCAAATCCCAGAACCCCTGCGCGAACGCGCACAGGCCGGTGAAGACCGCAAACAGCACGATGGTCCAGGTGAGCACCCGCACCCGCCCGTAACGGTCGCTCAGCGCGCCGAAGACGATGCCGCCGGCAACTGCCCCGATCAGCGTCCACGTCACCAGCGCGCCGGACTGCCCGGTGCTCAGGGCGAGGGCCACGCTGATGGCCGGCAGCATGAAACCGAGGATGAGCAGGTCGAACCCGTCCATCGCGTAACCGATGGCTGAGCCGGCCAGCGCCTTCCAGGCGTAGGGCGAGGTCCGGTCGGGTTGTAGGGGTGGGGCGTCGGATGTGGGGGCCGATACGCGGGCGTTGGCTTCCATGGGGCGTTCCTTCCTCTGTGCCTTTGTTGAGCATGTGTGCTGGTCGGGCGGGCTTGGTCGTCGACGGGTAGCGCCTTTTGATTCACTTGCTATGCGGATTACCGGTGCTGTCAGCTGGCCCGGCTTAGGGGACGGCATCGACAACCTGGCTGTTGTCTCAATTTATAGACTGCATGGGCAAAAAATCGCCGGATGGGACTGACTGCAAGTAATAAGCTGCAAATCGTCTTTGCCATACGGGTTCCGTCTTGTTTTTTAGACTACGTGCAGGAAATCGCGTTTGCAAGGGATTTTTGAGGGGCTAGGGTAACCCCCGATCGTGGCCGGAAGGTGCCTGTCGGCCGTCCGTAGCGGACCTGGCGACACAATTGTCTAATTATTGAGAAGACTGAGGGCATTCCTGCCGTGGCACGCGCATTTGATAAACTTCGCCCCCATGAAAAAGCCAGCAACAACACGCAGCGACGCCCCGGTAAAGCGTGGCCAGTCCCAAGGCGGAACCACCAAGCCGGAAGGGCAATGGCACCACGGCGACCTGCGCGCTTCGCTGATCGCATGGGGTACCCACCTGCTCGATACCGAGGGGATCGCGGGCATGAGCATGCGCACGGCCGCCAAGCTGGCTGGCGTCTCGGCGGGCGCGCCGGCGCATCACTTCAAGGACAGGAACGGGCTGCTGGCCGCCATCGCGGCCCAGGCGTTTCGCGACCTGGTGGCGTATCGCCGCCAGCGCGTGGAAAAGACCGATCCCGCCGACGCCGCTGGCCGGCTGCGGGCAGTCATGCTCGGCTATGTGGAGTTCGCGCAGGCCCATCCGGCGCGGTTCCACCTGATGTTCGGGCCCGAGATCGCGGACCGGGAAGCGTATCCCGAGCTGATGGAGGCAGGCGCTGCATCGTTCCAGGTGCTGCGCAGCGCCATCGGGCCCGTACTGCAAGGCCCAAGCGTCGGCGCGCTCAGCGAGGAGCAGCTGGCGTTCTCCGTGTGGGCCGCCACCCACGGCCTGGCCACGCTGACCATCGACCGCCGCCGCGTGCCGATCGCTTCCACGCAGCAGCCCACGGCCGAGCAGCTGGCCGACATCGTCGTGCAGTTCTGCCTGGCGGCGTTGCGTGGATCGACAACGGCGCGCTAGAGTCCCGTTGCGGTGATTCGCTCACAAGAATCTACCGAGCTTGGTGAGGATTGAATCGGCGGAAGCAGTGTTATGGAATGCGGTTGCATTTTTGGTTTGATTTGGTTTAGTTTAGTGGCCCGCTGACGCCGGGTGTCTCTTGTGGGCTGAGTTTTGATGCTTCTAGCTGCTGGCGCGGCTGTACGGTGTTGCCGTTTTAGAACGTGTGAGATGTCACTTTTCTTTACTCGTAAAGAAAAGTAACCAAAAGAAAGCGATCCTTGCAGGAGGCTGGCGTGGCGTCATTGGGGACCCCAATGATTTCGTCGTACGGCCCCGGGTTTTAATTAACTCGTGCCGTTACCGATTTAAATGGCCACGATCCTGTTAATGACGCTGGTTTCGTGGTGACGCCCCCGGTAGTAGCATCCCAGCCCATTCGCCCATCTTCCGGTACCGGATCGGAGCATC
>NZ_BAAILO010000072.1:0-11233 GCF_054589115.1 Cupriavidus sp. 8B
GAGCTCGGCGTGCCCGAGCATCGCCTGTATAAAACGGATGTCCGCGCCGTTTTCCAGCATCAGCGTCGCCATCGAGTGCCTGAACAGATGGCAGCCCCCGTGCTTGCCCAGCTCGGCACGCTCCACGTACTGCGCCACCACCGTCGAGAGCCACACCGGGTTCAGCGCCCTGCCCTCGCTGCCCAGCAGCAGCGTCGGCTCGGCCAGGTTCCACGCCAGCAACGGCCGCGCCCGGTCCAGGTACTGCTGCACCCAGTGCAGCGCGCGCTCGCCCAGAGGCAGCAGCCGGTCGCGGCGCCCCTTGCCCTCGCGGATGAGCACCACGCAGCGTTCGGCGTCGATGTCGCCCAGCTCCAGGTGCGCCACCTCCATGCGGCGCATCCCCGTGGCATACAGCAGCTCCATCAGCGCCCGGTCACGCAGGCCCAGCGGCGTGCCGGTGTCGGCCAGCGCCAGCACCTGCTCGACCTCGCGCGCCGTCAGCACGCTGCGCGGCAGGCGCCGGATGCGCCGGGGCAGGTCCAGGTCGGCCGCCGGGTTGGCCGGGATGGCGCCCGTGCGCGTGAGCCATTTGAACCAGCCCCGCAACGGCACCAGCTTGCTGCGCTGGCTGGCCACCGACAGCGGCGCGCCATCCCGCTTGCGGTAGTGGTACAGCCAGCGCTGGTAACGCTCCAGGACCGGGCGGCTCACGTGCTGTGGGTGGGTGATGGCGCGCTCGTGCGCCCAGGCAATGAAGTCGCGCAGATAGCGCTCGACGCCGTACAGCCCCTGCTCGGTGCTGCCAATCGTCGCCCGGTGCGCCAGGTAGCGGCGCATCGCCGCGTACAGCCCGGTCGCGTCGCGCGGGTCGCCCACCGGCTGCGCGAAGCGCTGGCGCGGGCTGGCCTGGGACCGTTCAGAAGCGCGGCCGGTGCGCAAGGTCAGGCGGCTGAGGGTATGACCGGAGACACGCTCTCGTGCCGGAGCAGCGCTTCTCGACCATCGGCGCCGTTGCGGCTGGCCGCCGCGTCGTCCAGGCCGCGCCGCACCTGACCTGGTGGGCTATCCGAGGGCGTGCGACCGAGGGCCGACCGGGCACCGACCTGCCCCCGACCGGAGGCCGACCGCTTCGCCTTTTGCCCCGACCGGTCGGGGTCGTACGGCTGCCCGCCGTCATCCTGCAAGCTCTCGACCTCGCGCAGCCCGCACAGGTGCGCACGCTCGCCGTCGCCGTCATAGACCAACTCATAGGTGTGGCTCAGCCCCCGCCGATGCACCGCCAGGAACTCCATCTCCACCAGGCGCGCCAGATGCACCTTGAGCTGGGTATCACCCCAGTGCACCGCCTCGCGCAATTCCCGGCGCGTGAAGCGGAAGTCGGCCAGGGCAATGCCCAGGGCACGGCATTGCTCGCCCACCCACTCCCGCAGCAGCGTCAGCAGCTTCCTCGTCTGCGGCGGCAGCTCGTCCAGCGTGCGCCCCAGGACCTCGTGCGCCACCTCGTTGGCCAGCGCAATGTCCTGGCGCGTCACCTCGATGTAGGCCAGCGTCTGGCCCCGGTGTTCCACGTGCTTGAGGGCCCGCTGGTGCTGGTGCAGCAGCGCAATGGCGCGGATGAGGCTCAGGTATTTGGTATGGTCGCGCCGCGTGCGTGTCTGGTGGTCGCCGAAGCTCAGTTGCTGGGCATAGGGGTTCACCACGTGCACGGGCTTGAGCAGGCGCTGCGCGTTGCGGTGCAGCTCGATGAGCGCGCTGCGGTTGGTCTCGGCCAGCAAGCCGTCCAGGGTCTGCCGGTGACGCTGGCGCGCATGGATGGCGCGGGTCTGCTCGCGGCTCTCGTTGACGGTGAGCACCAGGCAGCGGTTGAGCAGTTCCTCGTCCACGTCGATGGCCGTGGTGGTGAGCATCAGCATCACCGGGCCTTGCACCCGGTACTGCTTGGTCACCAGGTTGCCGGTGGTCTCATCCTTGCCCGTGCTGGCGATGGTGAGCTGACCATCGGACTGCAGCAGCTTGAGCGCGTAGGCGGCCTGGCGCACGCCCTCTTCTTCGGCAATGGCCAGTATCTTGTGCTGCAGGTCGGTCTCGCCCAGGTAGAACAGGCTCTGTCCGGTCATCGCGCTGTACTGGATGCGCTCCTCGGGCGGCATCATCGCCAGCACGGCCTCCATCAGGCTGCTCTTGCCGGCCGCGCTGGAACTCTGGATGAGCACGGCCAGCGGCGTGTCGAGCTTGCGGCTGGTGGCCGCCAGATACCCCGCCAGCAGGTTGGTGGCTTCGCCCACCACGCCGCAGGCCTGCAGGTCAGCAGCAATGCGCTCGCACAGGTTCGGCACCCGCAGCAGCGCCAGGGCTTCAGCTTCCTCGTCGGCGCTGAGCACCGGCACCGCGCTCGTGGGCGCCTGCGTGGCGTGCAAGGCCTCGTCCTGCAGCGTTTCCAGACGCAGCAACAGGTGTCCGAGGTCGCGCTTGAGCGCGTCCTCGGGCAAGCCCAGCTCGGCGCTGGCCTGCCGCAGGAAGGCCGCGCGGGCGCGCGCCGCATACAGGTCCAGCGTGTCGACGTGGTAGCCCCCGGCGGCCTCTGCCGTTCCCTCCTGGCGCACCTGCAGGTTCACCCGCATCTGCTCCGGGCTCAGGTTCTTGCGCCAGCCGCGCACCCGCCACTGGCAGGCCCCCAGATGCAGGGTCAGCTCGTCGCCCTGGACATCGTCGGCCAGCGCCGGCAGGGCCGTGTCGGTGCTCGGCGCGGGCACGGCAGCGGCTAAGACAGAAGGCTCGGGCACCAGGGCTGGCGCGGGTTGGATGGTGGTTTTTTCTTCAGCCGCCGGGGTGAGGTTTTCCGGGGCTTCGCAGGCCTCGGGCGCTCGGCCTACCCAGCGCGCCTGGCGCAGCACCAGCGCGAGCGCCTGCGGCGCCGGCTGCAGCTTGCGCGCATATTCGTTCACGTCCATGCCGCGCGGCAACTGCACCCGCAACACCTCCAGGCCCGCGCTCAGCAAGCGCTCGCCCAGCCGCTCGGCGCCCCGCTCGCCCGCCTCGTCGCGGTCATAGGCAATGAACACACGCACGATGCCGCTGGCTTGCACCGTGGCCAGCATGTCGTCGCTAAAGCCCTCGACCCCATAGGCGGCGGTCACATTGGTGTAGCCGTGCACCCAGAAGGTCAGCGCGTCGATGAGCGCCTCGCACACGATGAGCTCGCGCGCCCCATCGTCGGTGCGCGCGCCGGCCTCGATGACGCCAGCCAGGTTGAACAGCCCGCGATGCGGCCCCGGCAGGTACAGGTGCTTGGGCGTGCCCGGGCGCAGGTCGTCGCGCAGCTTGCGCCCGTACACCTCGACCGCCTGCCCCTCGCCATCCAGGATGGGGATGACCAGCGAGCCATTGAAGTGCTCGTGGCCCGATTCGCGCAGGATGCCGATGCGCTGCAGCCGCGTGCGCAATTCGGCCCCGGCCACGCGGTTCTTGAGCGGCAGGCGCAAGCCCAGCGTGCGGTTGGCATAGCCCAGATGGAAGCGCGCCACCACCTCGGGGTGCGCCAGGCCGCGCGCCTCCAGGTAGGCCAGCGCCTCGGGCGACTGCTTCAGGGTCTCGTGGTAGTAGCCCACCACCTGGTCCAGCAGCGCCTGGTCGTCCGCGTCCGGCGCCACCGGCAACGGCAAGCTGCGCACCGTGGCGCGACCCGCACCCGCCGAACTGGCGGCTAAGGCAGGGTCGGCACGCAGCAACTCCACCGCGTGGCGGAACGACACCCCCTTGTGCTTCATGACCCAGTCGATGGGGCCGCCACCCACCTGGCAGCCGAAGCAGTGCCACAGGTTCTTGGCCGGGCTCACCACCAGCGACGGCTCGCGGTCCTCATGGAAGGGGCACAGCCCCAGCCAGTCCTTGCCCGACTTCTTCAGCGCCACCCCCGACGCCTCCACCAGCCGCTGCACCGAGATGTCAGCTTTGAGGTGCTCCAGTTCGCCCTCGGGGATGCGCGCCATCGACCAGACTCCGGGTTTACCCTGTCAAGGGGGTGTCAATAAAAATAACCCGCCAAGGGTATACTACTTAAAGTAGTATTTGCAACAGCGCACTGTAAAACCGGGAGTACCTTATGGCGGTCTTTCTGTCCGATGCATCGACCGCAACCATGGCTATCAGTACTGAGGAACGCGACTTCTTCGTCGCGCTGGGTGAACGCATTACCACCTTCCGCAAGGCACGGGGTATCACGCAGGTGCAACTGGCAGAAGTGCTCGGCGTCTCTCAGCAGACGATTCAGGCTTACGAGGTCGGGCGGCGCCGCATCCAGGTTTCGGCATTGCCGGTGGTCGCCCGTACCCTCTCGGTCTCCCTGGAAGAGCTCTTCGGCGAGGGCAACAGCGCGCAACGCAAACGTGGCCCCGTGCCCAAGTGGCAGCAGCACATCGAGAGCATCAGCCAACTCCCCAAGGCCCAGCAGAAGTTCGTCTCGCAGATGCTCGAGACTGTACTGGCCCAGCACGCTCGCTAACGCCCGTTAGCCGCTAACGCAAAAGCCCCGCATCGCGGGGCCTGGGGGCGCTTTTTTCTTTTTAATCGATAGACCTACAGACCCATCCCCTCCCGGGGCCGCTCCAGGTCCAGCGCGGCCGCCTTCGCATCCACCCGGCTCATCGCCCCCACCAGCAGGCTGCGGTCATCGGTGTACAGCTGCACCTCGCTCCTCGCCCGGCTGATAGCCACGTAATACAGGCTCTCGTTGGCCATCGCGCTTTTCACGTCCGCATCTATCATCACCCGCTCGCAGGTCTGGCCCTGCGCGCTGTGCACCGTGGTGCAGTAGCCGTGCTCCAGGTGTAACGGCCGGCGCAGCTCCAGCACCACCTGCGTACCCGATTCTTTTGCCAGCGTGAGCGCCTGCGGCGTCAGCGCCGACACCGTACCGAACTCGCCATTGACGAGGCCCAGCCCGTAATTGTTGGCGCTGACCCGCACCCGGTCTCCCACCGCCATGTCGCGCTCGACCACCGCGTACACCGCCACGTTGGGCATCAGGGCCGGACGCCATTCCACTGCCTGGCCGTCCTCGCGCTGCAGCGTCACCCGGCCCGCCTGCGCCGCCACCACCGTGGCCAGCTCGCCGCGCGCCAGACCCAGCGAGGCGTAGGCCTTCTGTACCTGCACCACGTCGCCCGGCTGGTACGACAGCGCGCTCTTGCGCTGCGCTTCGGTCAAGTCCCGCGCCACTAGGATGCGCACCGGCGTGCCAGTGAGCCCCAACCTGGCCCGCACCTCGGTATTGATGGCCTCGCGCGCCGCATGGGTGCCGGCCACGATGAGCGTCTCTTGCCGGTCCTGCGGCAGCAAGGCCGTGTAGTGGCGCGCAATGGTGGCGTACCGCTCGCGTGCGTGCTCCACTTGGGCAATGCGCGGTTTCAACAGCGCCAGGGACGTCGCCACCTCGCCCTCGGCCGCATGCTCCACCGCCGCCTTGAGGGTCGCACTGGTCTGGCGCTGGATGTCCTGCATATGCGCGGTCGCCATCCCCGCCGCCTGCAGTTGCGCGAACGGAACGCCCGCCTGCACCGCCTTCAACTGGCGCGTGTCGCCCACCAGCACGATGCGCGCGCCCGCGCGCTCCACCGCCGCCAGCACCGCGTGCATATCGCGTGCGGCCACCATACCGGCCTCGTCCAGCACTACCAGCGTGCGCGCATCGAGACCGCCGCCGTTGCGCGCGAGGAAGGCGGCAATGGTCCTGGCCTCGATGCCGGCCGCGCCCACCTCCTGCGCGGCCGCCGCCGAGGGCGCCAGGCCCACGCAGCGCCAGCCTTGTACCACCGCCAAGTCGCGCACCTGGGTCAGCATCCGCGTCTTGCCAGTGCCGGCGCGCCCTTGCACGCCCACCACCCGGTGCGGGCTGGTCAGTATCAGGCGGGCCGCGCCCCACTGCCCGGCGTTGAGCGCGTCGCCCTCGGTGCCTGGCAGCCAGGTCTGGCGCACGATGGGCGCCAACGCCTCGCGCCCGCGTGCCTCGATGTCCAGCAGCGCCCGCTCCAGCGCCTGCGCGGCGGCGGTCGTGTACCAGCCGCCCGAGGCCAGCAGACTGCCATCGCCCACGCGCGCCGCCAGCGCGGCCTCGATGTCGGCCAGCGTGGCCACCCCGGTGGCGCCGCCCAGCGCCCAGCCGACCAGAGCCTCATGGCGCACCAGGCTTTGGCGCTCGGTCAGGTGCTGGATGGCGAAGTCCACCGCCGCCGCCACCTGCGCCTGGCGCGCGTTTTCACTGAGCAGCACCGGGGCGCGCGCCGTGTAGTCGATGGCGAGCGCCGCGCCCTTGTCCTGCCACAGCTGGCGCAGCGTCGCGCGGTCCAGCTCCCCCTTGGCCTTGCGGCTGGCCAGCGTGGCAATCTCGCGCTCGGCCGCCGTCGCGTTGCTGCGGTCCTTCCCCAGTTGCGCCAGCGCGCCCACAATCGCCTGGCTGCGGCTGCTGAAGGCCGCCACGTGGGCATCGGTCAGGTGCGCCAACTCGAAGCGCCCATCGGCGTGCGTGGCGCGCACCGCGTAACCCAGCGCCTGCACCTCGCGCGCCAGCTCGGCCCGGTACAACGCCCCGAGCAACTTCTGCTGCCCGTACAGCGGCGCGGCATCCAGCGCACGCCACTGGCCATCGTCGCGCTGGGTCAGGTTCAGCAACACCGCATGCGTGTGCAGTTGCGGGTCGGCGTCGCGCGAGAGGTCGTGCCGGAAGCCCGCCACCACCAAGTTGCCAGTCGATGCACTGTAGGTGTCGCCGGCCACCGTGACGCGGCACGCCGCCAGGCGGTCCTCGATGTGGGCCAGCACCCGCGCCACCGCCGTATCGTGCGCCGCCAGCAGGCGGCGGTCGCCCGCAATCAGCGCCTGCATCGACACGCTTTTGGGGGCACTGAAGGTCAGGTCGAGGCCCGCCAGGCGCGGGCCTTCGCCGCCGTGGTGCATGGTGGTGCCATCCGGCAACTGGCCGTCCAGCAGCGTCTTGAAGGCCGCGGTATCCACCGGCCCAGCGAGTCCGAGCGCCTCGGCCCCGGCACCCAACCAGGCGCTGGGCGCCTGCCCGTCCTCGGCATAGTAGTCGTCAGCGCTCTCGTAGTAGCTGGCAGCGGCCGCGCCCGAAGTCACCTTGGCAAGTGTCAGCATGCGGCCTCCTCGGCGTAGGCTTCGGTCACGGCCTCGCGGCTCTGCGGTACCAGGCTGACCCGGCGCACCGGCGTGTCGCCGGCCAGGGCCAGGTAGCCCTGCAGGTTCGGCAAGGTGGCAATTTCAGACGGCAGCACCAGCCGCTCCTGCACGGTCGCGAGGCTCACACCCCGGCTCGTGCCCTGCGTCCCCTGCGAGCGCGACGCCTCCGCTCGCCGCACCTCGCGCTCGCCCAGAGAACGCGACAGCGCTTCGCAGGTGTCGGGGTCGGTGCGGGCAATGGCCAGCACCAGCAGGTTGCGGAAGCACGAGCGCAGCACCACCGCCGCGTCCTGCCCGTAAAGCCGGTCCAGCTGCGCCGTGCTCTGCAACCCCGCCACCACGCACAAGCCGTGTTTGCGCCCCAGCGTCAACGCCGCTTCCAGCGAGGCCAGCGGCCCGAGCGCGGCCAACTCGTCCACGATGAGCCACAGGCGCCGGCCGGGGTCGGCCGGCAGGCTCAGCACCGCATTGGCGAGCACATCCACCCAGGCGGCCAGCAGCGGCGCCAGCGCCGTCTGCATGTCCGCGCGCCAGCTCAGGAACAGGCTGCCGGACTCGGTCTCCAGCCAATCGCGCAGGCTGAACGCGCCCGGCGCCAGATAGCGCTGCGGCGCGAGCCGCGCGGCCAGCACGAAGCGCGTCGAGGCCAGCGCCTTGGCTGCCTCGGGGTCGAACAGGCCCGCCGCCGGCGTGCCCGCGAGCAGCTGGCCCAACTCGGCCGCCGGCGCGATACTGGCCCAGTACAGCAGGCGCTCAGTCGAGTTCTCGCCGTTGCGCACCAGCGCGCGCAGCACCTCGGCCAGCAGCCCCTGCGCATAGCCGTGCCAGGCCGCGCTCTCGCCCTGGCCATCGGGCACCACGCTGCGCGCCAGGCGCTCAGCATCGAAGTCGCGGCGCAGCTCATTAAACAAGGTCCAGTGCTCGCTGCGGCTATCGAACGGGTTCAAGAGCCGGTCGCCGTCCTCTGCGAACTGGCTCAGGTAGCCGCCATTGGGGTCGCACACGATGCAGCGCTCGCCGCGCGCCCGGATGCCAGCGAGCAGCTCGCCAATGGCCGTGGTCTTGCCCGCGCCGGTGCTGCCGGCCAGCAGCCAGTGCAGCGGCTCGGCTTCGCGCGGCAGCGGCACGCCTGCGAGCGTCAGGGGGTCAGCGGTACGCATGCTCAGCCCTCCAGCTTCGGGCCGCGCACGTGTGCACCGCGCAGCGCACCCTGGCGGCGCCAGCGCGCGAACAGCCATGCGCACAGGCCGCTGGTGGCGAGCACCGCCACCGCGAGCGTGAGCGCGAACAGCGTCACGGTCAGACGCTCGGCACCGCCGGTGAACACCGCCTGCAGTTGCTGCACGGCCAGCGACCCAGACAGCCCCAGGCCGCGCTGCCACACCGCCGACCACAACACCATGAAGTGGACGCCGGTCAGCACCAGCCAGACGATGGCTCGGTCCAGCACGATGAGCAGGCTACTGAGGAAGGGGTCGCGCGTGCTCATGCCTGGCCTCCGTGCTGCTGAGTCCGTTGCGCCAGCTGGGCGCGCACGCGCCCCAGGATTTGCGCGTCGCGCGCCGCCGCCAGCTCGCGCAGCAACAGCACCGCCTCCAGCGCCAGCGCGTCGTCCGTGGACCGCGCCGGCGCCGCCACCAGGCCACGCAAGGCCGCGAGCTCCGCCTGCACGTCCAGCGCGCGGTGGACCGTTAGCACCTGCTCGCGCACGTACTCGCTCATGGTCTGCCCGGCCGCATCGGCGTGGCGGGCAATGCCGGCGTACTCGGCCGGCGCCACCCGCACCTTGATGAACTTGTTGCGCACGCCGGCTGCCCGCGAAGCCGCGCCAGCACTGGGCGTGGTCGCTTTGTGGACCGCTGCGGCGGGGGGCGGTCTACGCGCCAAGCCAGGCGCGGCGGGGGTTTCCGGCGCATAGGCGCCGCAATCGGAGATTGCAGGGGTGTGTACTTTCTCTGCAGGGCCTGTAAGGGCCGGTTTGGGGTCGAACATGGGTCGCTCCTGACGAGTGGGGATGCAAGGTGTAGCGAGTCCGACACAACACCCTTTAAGGGCGGGCCGTGGCTCGGCAGACCCGCATGCGCAGGTCTACGTCAGGAGTAAGCGACTCGGGTTTAGCCTTTTACCGGAGACCGGCTCCTGGCAAGGCTTGGCGGGGAGTTTTAGATGCCGCCGGCCAGGCGGCTGAGAGCGAACCCGGGGGCCAGGAACGACAACGCCCGCGCAGAGCGGGCGTTGATGGCAGAAGGTCTCAGACGTGTTAGAGCTTTGCGGATATGGCACTTACCAACTCTTCGGCCTCACGTAGAGAGAACTGTTCACCCCGCTGCCTAAAGAACTCAAACGCCATAGCGTTCGCGCCATGAAGTGCATTGACTATGAAGCTAACTTGGTTAGGCCCAGTAGTCAGCTCAGGCGGTACCGCAATCTGGACCACAACCGCCTTGTCTTTCTTCGAGAAGTCCCCGAATTGCAAGCCACTAAAGCCGGCATCTCCTAGTGACCCAGGAACGACGAAGACGGCATTGACAAGTGGTAATTCCCCAAGCTTCACGGGCCCTCTTAACTCATTCAGGGCACGCGTTACCGCCATAAGTGTGCGGTTGATTTCAGAGCCACGAAGCTCTGGGCCTCTGTATACACCACCGATTGATATCATCACCCTTACCTTCTTTTACCAGCCCATGGCTCACGATTCAGCGGCCCCGGTTGCGTCTCAACCAGTTCGCGTTCCTGACGCAATATGTCAGCGCGGCTTCCACGTGATACCTCAAAGATTTGCTTGTCCAGCATAAAGCCGCCCGAATACCGGCTGTTCATGTCCTGTGAGATACCCCACTTCAACAGGTTGCCAGAAGCAGCGTCTTCCAGTCTGTAGAGCGAAGCTTCCCGCCCAGACATCACGGAATTGCCGTGTACCGACTCCACACCCCTGGCCCAAGCGCCATAACCGCTACTAAACCCTGTCCCCCACGGAGCGCCTTGTGTCCTCTGTACCCAGCCCTGAAGGTCAAGTTGACCGCCATTTTCCTGATAGGAGCGCCATGCATCAAGCCGCTGTATCAGTCGTGGGTTCACCAGGCTCCCTTCAGCAGCATTGTCGCTGATAGGAGTTCCTCCGATGCGGCCATTCCTCCCAATGGAGGCCACCGACCGAGCCCTGCCTGCACCACCTGGCGCCCACATCGAATCCAACGGCTCGGTTGCAACGGCTGCCGACGCAGCCATCTCCAAGCTGCCCGACGCTAAGAATACGCCGCTGGCCACGAGGCCGCCAATTGGCTGCCCTTGAACGGCCGCAATATACCGGTTGCGGGCGGCAACTTGAGCCTCCGCAGCCCTCGCCCCAGCACCATATGGTACCAACTGAGGGCCCGTTGCCCACTGCGTCTGGTTCGCAGCACGCGCGGCAGCATCGCTCTGCTGCCGGCTCAACCTGGCCGAGTAGGCGAAGTCAAGTAGGCCCGTTTCTGGATTGGTCAGAAGATTGCCAGCCTGTGCAGACTTGCCCGTGACACTACCCGGCGCTCCAGATGCGTGAACGACCACCTCTCCATCAGGGCGCACTTCGGTCCATTCCCCCGTGTACGGCGTGCTTCCCCCGAATCTGCCAGCGAAGCCGTCATCGTCCTCACGCGCGTTAGCGCGAGCCGTGACCTCTGGTAGCGTTCCGTAGCTGTGGGGCCCGGCGTCAGTCCCGGCGGCACTGGTATTGACTACCTGTCCACCGAACGTCTGCGCGTACCGCTCCGCCTGGGTCTGCGGCTCGCCGATGTCGCTCCAATAGTAGCCGCCCCCCGATGCGCTCGAAGCTGCCGTCTGCGTCTGTTGGGCCGGCATGTCCCCCTGGAACATGCCAGTTGTCGGTGTGTTGTCCACGTAGTGTGGGCCGTCAGCGTTGCCATAGATGCTGCCGACGCTCATCACGTTGCCTTGCCCTTGGGCAATGGCCTGTTCCTGAGCGCTTCTACCGCCGACCTGGCCCAGCGCTGTTTCGCCGCTGCTGTTTTGGCTACTCGAGTTACTTGCCAGGCTCCCACCCAGTGCATTGCCAAACGCA
>NZ_BAAILO010000073.1:0-42271 GCF_054589115.1 Cupriavidus sp. 8B
GGTGATGGTGGAGCAGAACTTCCGCTTTGCCGCGCCGCTGGCAGATCGCTTTTATGTGATGGAACACGGCACCATCGTCGAGCGCTTCGCGGCCGCTGAGCTGCAGGCCAAGATGCCGGTGCTGAACGAACTGCTTGGGGTCTGATTCGTATCGGCGCGCGGCGCTGTCATGAATCGCAGGCATTGTTTTAGGGCAGGAACGGGTGGCGTCAGGTGCCGCCGAAACTAAGGAGACAGGCAATGAAGATGACTCGGCTGGCGGTCGCTCTGGCGGCTATCGTAACGGGCGTGGCAATGGGTTCGGCGTCGGCGCAGGTCTCGGGCGATACCGTCAAGATCGGCTACATCACCGACATGTCGGGCTTGTACGCCGACATCGACGGCCCGGGCGGCCTCGAAGCCATCAAGATGGCGATCGAGGACAACGGTGGCAAGGTGCTGGGCAAGCCGATCGAACTGGTTTCGGCCGATCACCAGAACAAGGCTGACATCGCCGCATCGAAGGCACGCGAGTGGATGGACCAGCAGGGCTTGGACGCGCTGATCGGCGGCACTAATTCCGCCACTGGCCTGGCCATGAACAAGGTGGCCTCGGAGAAGAAGAAGGTCTACTTCAATATCGGCGCCGGCTCGGCTCGCCTGACCAACGAAGAGTGCTCGCCGTACACCGTGCACTATGCGTATGACACCGTGGCGCTCGCCAAGGGTACCGGCAGCGCGGTGGTCAAGCAGGGTGGCAAGTCGTGGTTCTTCCTGACCGCCGACTACGCCTTCGGCCACTCGCTGGAGGGCGATACCGCGGCCGTCGTGAAGGCCAACGGCGGCACGGTGGTGGGTTCGGTTCGTCACCCGCTGAACGCTTCCGACTTCTCGTCCTTCCTGCTGCAGGCACAATCGTCCAAGGCACAGATCCTCGGCCTGGCCAATGCCGGCGGCGACACCATCAATTCGATCAAGGCGGCCAAGGAATTCGGCATCACCAAGACGATGAAGATCGCCGGCCTGCTGATGTTCATCAACGACATCCACAGCCTGGGGTTGAAGAACACCGAAGGCCTGCTGATGACCGACAGCTGGTACTGGGACATGAACGACGATACCCGCAAGTTCGCCACGCGCTACTTCGCGAAGATGAAGAAGATGCCGAGCAGCTTGCAGGCCGCCGACTACTCCGCTGCGCATACCTACCTGAAGGCCGTCGAGACAGCCAAGACGGATGACCCGGACAAGGTCATGGCCGAACTGAAGAAGATGAAGATCAACGACTTCTACACCAAGGGCTACATCCGCCAGGACGGCCGCGGCATCCATGACATGTACCTGATGCAGGTGAAGTCGCCGGCCGATTCGAAGAAGCCGTGGGACTACCTGAAGGTGGTGGCCACGATCCCGGGTGAGCAGGCTTTCACCACGGTGGCGGAATCGAAGTGCGCGATGATAAAGAAGTAAGCATGTGAACTGAGTTGCGTTGAGTTGATTGAGGTATGGCGCCCCTGCCCGAGACCGTTGACCGCTGGCTGTTGGCTGTTGGCTGTTGACTGTTGACTGTTAAGTAAGCGGGATCGAGGGCGGGGGCCAGTGTCTTTCTTCGCTTCATTTTGACAGCGCCTGCCTGGCGGGGAACGACCAATCCCGGCTGGTGCGCAAACGGTAACGCCTGCGATGGACATCTTCGGTATTCCTCTGCCCGCCATGCTGTCCCAGTTATTGCTGGGACTGGTCAACGGTGCCTTCTATGCGATGTTGAGCCTTGGCCTTGCGGTCATCTTCGGGCTGCTCAACGTCATCAATTTTGCCCATGGGGCGCTGTTCATGCTCGGCGCGGTCCTGGCCTGGATGGGCATGGAGTACGCCGGGCTCAACTACTGGGTGATGCTGGTGCTGTCGCCGCTGGCGGTGGCGCTGATCGGCATCGTGATCGAGCGCACCATGCTGCGCTGGATCTACAAGCTCGACCATATCTACGGCCTGCTGCTGACGCTGGGCATCACGCTGGTGATCGAAGGCATCTTCCGCTCGATCTACGGGGTGTCGGGGCTGCCGTACTCGGCGCCCGAGGCGCTCAGCGGCGCCACGGATCTCGGCTTCATGATCCTGCCGAACTACCGCGCGTGGGTGGTGGCTGCCTCGCTGGTGGTGTGCTTCTCCACCTGGTACCTGATCGAGAAGACCAAGCTGGGCGCCTACCTGCGCGCCGGCACGGAGAACCCCAAGCTGGTTGAGGCGTTCGGCGTCAACGTGCCGCTGATGGTGACGCTGACCTATGGCTTCGGTGTGGCGCTGGCGGCGTTTGCCGGCGTGCTGGCGGCGCCGGTGATCCAGATCTCGCCGCTGATGGGGCAGAACCTGATCATCATCGTGTTCGCGGTGGTGGTGATCGGCGGGATGGGCTCGATCATGGGCTCGATCCTCACCGGCCTCGGCCTGGGCGTGATCGAGGGCCTGACCAAGGTGTTCTATCCGGAGGCCTCCTCCACGGTCGTGTTCTTCATCATGGTGATCGTGCTGATGCTGCGCCCGGCGGGGCTGTTCGGGAGGGAGAAGTGATGAACCAACCAACCGGCGCGGCAGTGGCCGCGGGGCAGACAAGACAGGGGCGGGGCGTGCAGAAGAAACTGTTGTACGGATTGTTGCTGGCAGCGCTGATCCTGGCGCCGGTGGCCGGGGCGTATCCGGTGTTCGTGCTCAAGGTGCTGTGCTTCGCGCTGTTCGCGTGCGCCTTCAACCTGCTGATCGGCTATACCGGGCTGCTGTCGTTCGGCCATGCGGCCTTCTTCGGCGGCGCGGCCTATACGGCCGGGCATGCGATGAAGGTGTGGGGCGTCACGCCGGAGGTCGGGCTGGTGCTGGGCACGCTGGCGGGCGCCTTGATCGGGTATGTGGTCGGCTACATCGCGATTCGCCGGCAGGGCATCTACTTCTCGATGATCACGCTGGCGCTGGCGCAGATGCTGTTCTTCTTCTGCCTGCAGGTCCCCTACACCGGGGGCGAGGATGGCTTGCAGGGCATTCCGCGTGGCAAGCTGTTCGGGGTGTTGTCCCTAGCCAACGATCTGACGTTGTATTACGTGGCGCTGGCGATCATCGTGGCGGCCTTCGCGCTGATCGTGCGGACCGTGCATTCGCCGTTCGGGCAGATCCTCAAGGCGATCAAGGAAAACGAGCCGCGCACCATTTCGCTGGGCTACGATACGGATCGCTTCAAGCTGATGGTGTTTGTGCTGTCGGCGGCGCTTTCCGGGCTGGCGGGATCGATCAAGGCGCTGGTGCTGGGCTTTGCCACGCTGACCGACGTGCACTGGTCGATGTCGGGCTCGGTGATCCTGATGACGCTGGTGGGCGGCCTGGGCACGCTTTCCGGCCCGCTGGTCGGCGCTTTCGTGGTGGTGGCCCTGGAAAACAAGCTCGGCGACATCGGCAGCTTCCTGGCCTCGACGACGGGCATCGAGTGGTTCAACTCACTGGGCGAATCCGTCACAATGGTGACAGGCGTGATCTTCGTGATCTGCGTGCTGACGTTCCGCCGCGGCATCATGGGCGAGCTTCTTGCGCGCTTTGGGAAGCCCCGGGAGTGATCGTGGGGCGACATGCCCGATTTTGGGGCTAGGGTTTCTTCTAGCTTGCTCGAAACGCACCGCTTCGTTACATTCCATATACGGTTTTCGCAGGTTAAATGGAGGCGGAAGCGAGGAGACGACAGGCGCGCAGTCACTAGGCTGCAGTGTCAATATAAGATAAGGGCGTTGCTGGGTGATCCTCGGCAACGCCTTTTTTAATGCCCGCTTTTTATGCTCGTTTCTGGTGCGTGACGTTTTCGCCATGCGGAATCGCCGATAAATGACACCGACTGCGCATGCGACAATGCGGCCTTGCCATCGGGCCCGCCATGCCTTCAGATTCCCCCTCTCCAATTCCTTCCTCGCCTGAATTCGCCATTCCCCCGGCCTCGATACGCCTGGCCGGTACTGCCGATGCGCAAAGCCTTGGCGCCTGGCTGCAATCACGGCACGCATTGCCCGTGCCGGCGGCGCGTGCCCGGCAGGTGCTGCTGGAGGGGCTGCTTGCCCGGCCTGAGCGTGGGGCCTGTGTGGTGGCACAGGACAGCGCCGGCGCGGATCTGCTCGGTTGCCTGCCCGTTACGCTGATGCCTCACCTCGAACTTGCCGGCCTCGCGGCGCTTGCCACCGAATGGTGGGCAGGTGACGTGCCGGTGGACAGGGGCGCCGCCATGCTGCTGGATTGCTGCGGCCTGCTGGCCGACTGGTGCCGCGCGCACGGCGTGCGCCACCTGTTGCTGGCGCCGGCGCTGCTGGCTGCGCCGCAGGCAGCGGCGGCGGGCTTCGAGCCGCATGCCAGCGGCCTGTGGCATCGCAATTTGTCACCAGCCACCAAGATGCTGGGCTGACGCGTTCAGCGCGCCTGCCGCGCTTGTTTCACCGCCTTTCCTCCGTTTTCTCTTCTTTCGTCTCCCCGCGTCCATGGAATTCGCGTTTCTTGCTGTTGCCGCTTTTCTTGCCGGCTTGATCGATGCTGTCGCCGGCGGTGGTGGCCTGGTGCAGATCCCCGCGCTGTTTTCGGCTTATCCCAATATGCCGCCGGCCACGCTGCTCGGCACCAGCAAGGTGGCGTCGCTGGCGGGTACCACCAATGCGGCGTTGCGCTATGGGCGCAGCGTGCGCATCTACTGGGGCGCGACCTTGCCGACGATGCTGTCGGCCTTTGCCTTCTCGATGGCGGGCGCCTACGCGCTCACGCTGATCCCCGCGGAGCCGCTGCGCAAGTCGCTGCCCTTTATCCTGGTGACCCTGCTGGTCTATACGGTGGCCAAGAAGAGCCTGGGTACCGAGCACGCACCGTCGCTCTCGGGCGCCAAGGAGCGCGCCGCGGCTTTGCTGGCGGGGGCCGTGATCGGCTTTTACGACGGCGTGTTCGGGCCGGGCACCGGCAGTTTCCTGATGATCGTGTTCGTGCGCGTGTTCGGGTACGATTTCCTGCACGCCTCGGCATCGACCAAGGTGGTCAACTTCGCCACCAACCTGGCGGCCTTGCTGCTGCTGGCGGCGAAGGGGCATGTCTGGTGGCAGCTCGGGCTGGTCATGGCCTTGGCCAACGTGGCCGGCAGCCATATCGGCAGCCGCCTCGCGCTCAAGCACGGCAGCGCCTTCGTGCGGCGCGTGTTCATCGTGGTGGTGGCCGGATTGATCGTGAAGACTGCCTGGGATGCGTTCGGCCGATGAGCGTCAAGATGCAGCCGTGTCGCTTGCATGCTGCGATGCGGGTTAATCCCGCTAGCCCGGGGATATGCCTGTTGCTAGACTCGCTACGCATTCCCGACCGAGCGGTCGGTGAATGGGCGGCCGGCGTGGCGCGCCATGGAACTGTTTGGCGAGCCTTGCCGAGCGCCGCCGGGGATCACGCGCAGGACGGGAGATGGGGCAGGGCGGATTCGGATTCGCCCATCGCCCCGTGGTTGCAGGCAGGCGCCGGCGTTGCGCCTGGATACGGGCCTGAAATGCAACGAAAGGGCACCGGCACAATAAGATCCGCCAGGACAAGACAGACCAGAAGACCAGATTGAGGCATCCGACCGGCCGCGAGCCGACACGGATTCCTCTTCCGTTTGCCGCAATGGAGGGAGACACGATGACATTCAAGCGCGCCAGCCTGCTGGCTCTCGCTGCCGCCAGCCTGTGCGCCGGCACCGCCAGCGCACAGGTCAAAGTCGGGGTAACGCTATCGGCCACGGGGCCCGCGGCCTCGCTGGGCATCCCCGAGAAGAACACCATCTCGCTGCTGCCCAAGGAGATCGCTGGCAAGAAGATCGAGTACATCGTGCTCGACGATGCGTCGGACACCACCACCGCGGTCAAGAACACGCGCAAGCTGATCAGCGAAGACAAGGTCGACGTGATCGTGGGCTCGACCGTCACGCCCAACTCGCTGGCCATGGTGGACGTCGTCGCCGAGAACGAGACGCCGATGATCACGCTGGCCGCCTCGGCCCGCATCATCGAGCCGATGGATGCCAAGCGCGCCTGGGTTTTCAAGACGCCGCAGAACGACTCGCACATGGCGACCGCCATTGCCGAGCACATGACCAACCACAACGTGAAGACGGTTGCCTTTATCGGCTTCGCGGATGCCTATGGCGATAGCTGGGCGCAGGAGTTCGCCAAGGTCGGCGAGATGCGCAAGCTCAAGGTGGTGGCAAACGAGCGCTTTGCGCGCACCGACACTTCGGTCACCGGCCAGGTGCTCAAGATGATGGGCAGCAACGCCGACGCGGTCCTGATCGCAGGCTCGGGTACGCCCGCTGCGCTGCCTGCCAAGGCGCTCAAGGAGCGTGGCTGGAAGGGCAAGATCTACCAGACCCATGGTGTGGCCAACGCCGATTTCCTGCGCGTGTGCGGCAAGGATTGCGAAGGTACGTTCCTGCCGGCCGGCCCGCTGCTGGTGGCCGAGCAACTGCCCGATACCAACCCGGTGAAGAAGCCTGCCATCAGCTATAAGACGGCATACGAGAAGGCGTTTGGCGGCCAGGTCTCAACCTTTGGCGGCCATGCCTGGGATGCCGGCCTGCTGTTGCAGCGAGCCATTCCCGAGGCGCTGAAGAAGGGCCAGCCGGGCACCAAGGAGTTCCGCAAGGCGCTGCGCGATGCCATGGAGCAAACCAGGGAGCTGCCGATCTCGCACGGCATCATGAACATGACGCCGACCGACCACCTTGGCCTGGACCAGCGCGCGCGCGTGATGGTGGAGATCGCTGACGGCAAGTGGAAGCTGCAGACCAAGTAGGCGGCAAAGACTGGCTGCATTGATGCAACGAGGGCGCATGGCCAGCCATGCGCCTTTTTTGTTGCGCGCGCCATCCCACGCGGTCCCACGCCACGCCACTGCACTTCTGCGCTACTACAGGCAATCCCGTACTTGACACCGCATCCGCCATGCACGATCTTTAACGTGTTAATTAATTTGGCGTTGGTCCGGGCGAGCGAAACGAGATGACGGTCATGGTGCGCTGCGGATATGCTGCACCCGTCATACACAGAGTTTCCCGCCTCTCGTGCCAAATCACCGATGCGGCACTGCGCAAGCTAAGGGTTCCTCGGGATTTCCGCTATGCGTAAGTTGTTTCATATTTCGTAATTTGTAGTTTCACAAGCTAGCCGGCCTCCCTCCGCCGGCCGGACTCACCAACAATACGAGGAGACAATGGACCTCTCGATCGCCGCCATCCTGGCGCAGGACGGCATCACCTCGGGCGCCATCTATGCGCTGCTCGCGCTAGCCTTGGTGCTGGTGTTCTCGGTGACCCGCGTCATCTTCATTCCGCAAGGGGAGTTCGTCGCCTATGGCGGGCTGACCCTGGCGGCGATCCAGTCCGGCCATGCGCCGCAAAGCAGCTGGCTGCTGCTGGTCATGGGCGTGCTGACCTTTCTGTACGAGACGGTCACCATCCTGCGCAGCGCCGAGCTGCGCCGGACCGCGCCCAGGCGAGTCGCGGTGCTGGCCGGCAAATACCTGCTCTTCCCGCTGGCCGTGCATCTGCTGGCGCAGAACTTCGACGGGCAGTCGATGCCCATGCTGGCGCAGATCGCGCTGACGCTGCTGATCGTGATCCCGCTCGGGCCCATGCTGTATCGCCTGGCCTACCAGCCGCTGGCCGAAGCCAGCACGCTGGTGCTGCTGATCGTCTCGGTGGGCGTGCACTTTGCGCTGGTGGGGTTGGGGCTGGTCATGTTCGGCGCCGAGGGCTCGCGCACCACGCCATTCTCGGAGGCGCGCTTTGAAGTGGGCAGCCTGACCATCTCCGGGCAGAGCCTTTGGGTGGTCGGCGTATCGGCATTGCTGATCGCGGGGCTGTATTTCTACTTCGAACGCACGATTGCCGGCAAGGCGCTGCGTGCCACGGCGGTCAATCGGCTGGGCGCGCGGCTGGTTGGCATCGGCACGACGCAGGCCGGGCGCCTGTCGTTCACGCTTGCCGCGGCAATGGGCGCGCTGTGCGGGATCCTGATCGCGCCGCTGACCACGGTGTACTACGAATCGGGTTTCCTGATCGGCCTGAAAGGCTTCGTCGGCGCGATCGTGGGCGGCCTGGTGAGCTACCCCGTGGCGGCCGCGGGCGCCATCCTGGTGGGGCTGCTCGAGTCCTATTCGTCCTTCTGGGCCAGTGCGTTCAAGGAGGTCATCGTGTTCACCCTGATCCTGCCCGTACTGCTGTGGCGCTCGCTCACCAGCAAGCATGTGGAAGACGAGGAATAACGGACACGCCATGAACACTAACCTCAAGAACCGCATCTTCCTGCTGGCCTTCGCGGTAGTGCTGGCACTGTTGCCGGTGCTGCCCACGCCCGAATTCTGGATCACGCTGGGCAACTACATCGGCCTGTACAGCATCGTCGCCATCGGTCTGGTGCTGCTCACCGGCGTGGGCGGCATGACCTCCTTCGGCCAGGCTGCCTTCGTCGGGTTGGGCGCCTACAGCACGGCCTATCTCACCACGCAGTTCGGGCTGTCGCCCTGGTTTGGCCTGCTGGTCGGGCTGGTGATCACGATGGCCTCGGCCTACGTGATCGGCCTCGTCACCATGCGCATGTCCGGCCACTACCTGCCGCTGGCCACGATCGCCTGGGGCCTGTCGCTGTTCTTCCTGTTCGGCAACCTGGAGTTCCTCGGCAAGTACGATGGCCTCAACGGCATTCCCGTGCTGCACGTGCTCGGCATCGAGCTCGCCTCCGGGCGCTCGATGTTCTACCTGATCTGGGGCGTGGTGCTGGTGTCGGTGATCGCCATGCAGAACCTGCTCAACTCGCGCCCGGGCCGCGCCATCCGCGCGTTGAAGGGCGGCGGCACCATGGCCGAGGCGATGGGCGTGAACACCGCGTGGATGAAGGTGGTGATCTTCGTGGTGGCGGCGATGCTGGCCTGCATCTCGGGCTTCCTCTACGCACATCTGCAGCGCGCGGTGAACCCCACGCCATTTGGGCTGAACTACGGTATCGAGTACCTGTTCATGGCGGTGGTCGGCGGCGTGGGACACGTGTGGGGAGCGGTGCTGGGTGCCGGCATCCTCACCATCCTGAAGGACGTACTGCAGGGCGTGCTGCCCAAGTTGCTGGGCGCCAACGGCAACTTCGAAACCATCGTGTTCGGCGTGCTGATGGTGCTGCTGCTGCAATACGCGCGCGATGGCATCTGGCCGTTTATCAAGAAGCTGTTCCCCAACGGCCCGCCGGTGGTGGCCCCGGCGCAAGCGCCCGCATTACCGTTGCGCGCGAAGCCGCACGCCGGCGAACTGATCCTCGACGTGAAAGCGGCGCGCAAGGAGTTCGGCGGGCTGGTGGCGGTCAACGACGTCAGCTTCCAGGTGCGCGCCGGCGAGATCATCGGCCTGATCGGCCCCAACGGCGCGGGCAAATCCACCACCTTCAACCTCGTCACCGGCGTGCTGCCGGCCACGCGCGGCGAGGTGCTGTACCGCGGCGAGCAGATCTCCGGGCTGCCCTCGCGCGAGATCGTCAAGCGTGGCATCGGCCGCACCTTCCAGCACGTGCATCTGCTGCCCACCATGACCGTGCTGGAGAACGTGGCCATCGGCGCGCACCTGCGCGGCGACTTTGCGCCGCAGGGCGGTGTGACGGCGGCGATCCTGCGCATGAACAAGCACGAGGAAGCGAAGTTGCTGCACGAAGCCGCGCGCCAGCTCGAACGCGTGGGCCTGGCCGACTGCATGTACATGGAAGCCGGCAGCCTCGCGCTGGGCCAGCAACGCATCCTGGAGATCGCGCGCGCGCTGTGCTGCGATCCCGCGCTGCTGTTGCTGGATGAGCCCGCCGCAGGCCTGCGCTACAAGGAAAAGCAGGCGCTGGCCGAGCTGCTGAAGAAGCTCAAGGGCGAGGGCATGAGCGTGCTGCTGGTCGAGCACGACATGGACTTCGTGATGAACCTGACGGACCGCCTGGTGGTGATGGAATTTGGTACGCGCATCGCGCAGGGCGTGCCCGAGGACGTGCAGAAGGACCCGGCGGTGCTCGAGGCCTACCTCGGCGGCGTGGAGTAAGGAAAGAACAATGAGCCTGATCCTGGAAGTAAAGGACCTCCACGTGCGCTACGGCAAGGTCGAAGCCGTGCACGGCGCCAACCTGAAAGTGGAGGCGGGAAAGATCGTCACGGTGATCGGCCCCAACGGCGCGGGCAAGTCCACCATGCTCAACGCCATCATGGGCGCGCTGCCGGTGAGCGGTTCGTCCAACGGCGCGGTGACCTACCTCGGTCACGACCTCGCCGGCCTGCCGGTGGAAGGGCGCGTGGCGCGCGGCATGTGCCTGGTGCCGGAGAAGCGCGAACTGTTCGGCTCGATGAGCGTGGCGGACAACCTGGTGCTGGGCGCCTATCGCCGCAAGCGCGCCGGCGAGAAGAATTTCCTCGACCAGATGGAAGTGGTCTACGGGCTGTTCCCGCGCTTGAAGGAGCGGGCGAAGCAGGATGCCGGCACGCTGTCCGGTGGCGAGCGCCAGATGCTGGCGGTGGGCCGCGCGCTGATGGCCAAGCCGCAACTGCTGATGCTGGATGAACCGAGCCTGGGGCTGGCGCCGCTGATCGTGAAAGAGATCTTTCACATCATCAATGACCTGCGCAAGACGGGCGTGGCGACGCTGCTGATCGAGCAGAACGCGCGGGCGGCGCTGCAGGTGGCGGATTACGGGTACGTGATCGAGACGGGGGATATGGCGATGGAGGGGCCGGCGGCGGAGCTGGCGGCGAATCCGAAGGTGATTGAGACGTATCTGGGGTTGGCGAAGAAGGCGGCTTAGCGCTTCCCGCTTTGTAGAATTCTCTGGATGAATAACGGCGAGCTTTGCTCGCCGTTATTATTTCTGAGATGCATTTTCTAGTGAAGCCAGTTTGTTGGCTTTGGTGGCGGTTGGATAGCGCAGCGGTTGGTACGCTTTCAATTCATGATATGAATATATCTATCCAGGTATATCGGGTTGGTATTCCTAATATGGATGTTATGATTGCCGGGAAGTAAAAAGAATGCGCCTAATGGATGTAAGTTGGCAAATGAAGCACATTTCTATTTGTCCCATGAATTTTCCGAATTGAGTTCGAGCACATCCGGGTCCTGTGCCGCCACGCCTAGCAACCATGCCCGAAATTGCGCAAACGCCGGATGGTCCCGCCGCTCCCGCGGCGCGCACAGGAAGTAGCCACGCGTCAGCCGGATCGGCAGATCAAACGGCGCCACCACGCGGCCCGCGGCGATCTCATCGCGTACCAGGCAGCGCTGCAATACCGCCACGCCCATATCCGCCTTGACCGCCTGCACCAGGATCGAGACCTGGTCGAAGCCTTTCGAGAGCGTTGGCGCAGCACTGGGTACGCCCGCGGCCCACAGCCAGTGCTGCCAGTTTGCCGGCGCGGTAGTGTGATAGAGCAGGGGCTCATCGAGCAGTTCGGCGGGCTCGGACCAGCGGCCTGCCTCAAGGCGCGCGCGGGCGCGCTCGGGGTGGCAGATGGGCACCATCTCGCTGCCGATCACGTAGTCGCATTGCAGGCCGGGCCAGCGGTCCGGGGTGCCGGGCAGGATGGCGGCATCGGGCGCGGGGCCTGAGAAGTCCTCGTCGCGCCGGTAGGGCACAAAGTCCAGGCGGACGTCGGGGTAGCGGCGGTGGAAATCCGGCAGCCTTGGCACCAGCCATACGCTGGCCAGCGTGGGCACGGCCGATAGCGTCAGGTGGTGCTGGCGGTCACGGGCGAGGAGGGCGGCGCTGGCGTTTTCAATGGCTGCCAGCGGGCCGGCCACGGCCTCCAGCAGTTGCTTGCCGGCATCGGTCAGCGTCAGGCGATGCGCATTGCGCTGGAGCAGGGGCTGGCCAAAGTGCGATTCGAGCCGGGCAATGGCACGGCTGATCGCGCCCTGGGTCACGCACAGGTCCTCGGCCGCGCGCGTGAAACTGCCCAGCCGCGCGGCGGCGGCAAAGGCATGCAGTTCGGACATCGAGGGTGAGCGTAGCCGCATGAGGTGGGGGAGGGTGGGCCGAGAATGCACTTTGGTAATGCAACCGTGCAATATAGTCGTTTGTGCGGACTCGGTAAACTCCCGACACTTGGCGAGCCAACTCATAGAAATCCAAGGAGAAGTCCGCATGATCCGAGCCCAACTGCCGCGCCGGCATTTTGTCCTGTCTTGCCTGGCGGCATGCGCCAGCCTTGCCGCAGCCGGCGGCGCGCTGGCGCAGGCCAACTATCCGAACAAGCCGATTCGCCTGATCGTGCCCTTTGCCGCGGGCGGCTCTACCGATTTGTCGGCACGCCTGGTTGCGGAGTTCGGCGGGCGCGAGCTGGGCCAGTCCATCGTGGTGGAGAACAAGGGTGGCGCCGGTGGCTCGCTGGGCATGGAGCAGGTCGCGCGCGCGGCGCCGGACGGCTACACCATCGGCATGGCGACGGTCAGCACGCATGGCTCCAACCCGGCCGTGTACCCCAAGCTGAACTACGATCCGATCAAGGATTTCGCGCCGGTCACCAACGTGGTCGCCATCCCGAGCGTGTTCGCGGTGCATCCCAGCGTGCCGGCCAAGACCATGCAGGAGTTCGTCGCGCTGGTCCGTGCCAACCCCGGCAAGTACAGCTTCGCCTCTCCCGGCGCTGGCTCGCTAGGCCATGTGAATATCGAGAACTTCATGATGCTGGCCAAGATCGACATGCTGCACGTGCCGTACAAGGGCGCCGGCCTGGCGCTCAACGATGCAGTGGCAGGGCAGGTCAATGCCATCACCGACAACCTGTCGTCCACGCTGCCCCACGTGAAATCGGGCCGGCTGCGGGCGCTGGCCGTGCTGGGCGCCACCCGTTCGCCGCAGCTTCCCAACGTGCCGACTTACGCGGAACTGGGCTACAAGGAGATGGGCGATGGCGGTTGGTTCGGCATAGTCGCGCCCGCCGGCACGCCGCCAGCCGTCGTCGCCAAGCTCAACAGCGCTATCCACAAGGCGATGCTGAACCCCGAGTTCAAGCGCAAGGTGGAGGAGTCGGGCGGCACGCTGGTGCCGACCACGCCGGACGGCTTCAAGGTGCAGATCCAGCAGGCGATGGCGCGCTATGCACGCGTGGCCAAGGCCGCCAATATCAAGCTGGACTGACGGCCATGAGCGACAACTTCGAGCCCTTCGTCCACTTCGCGCCCCTGGCCCAGACGCTGCCGCTGGTGTGCGACTCGCCGCATAGCGGCACACAATACCCGCAGGATTTCCGGGCAGCCGTCCCAGCGCAGCGCCTGCGCGGCGGCGAGGACACCCACGTGGAAGCGCTGTGGGAAGCCGTGCCCCGGTCTGGCGGCACGTTGATTGCCGCCAATTTCCCGCGTGTCTACATCGATCCCAACCGTACGCTGGACGATCTCGATCCCAGCCTGCTGGACGGCACCTGGCCCGAGCCGCTGGCCCCAGGCGAGAAAACGCGGTTGGGGTATGGGCTGATCTGGCGCAACATCGATGCCGCCACGCCCATCTATGACCGCAAACTCTCGCTGGAAGAGGTACGCAACCGGATCGATCGCTACTACCGCCCGTACCACCAGGCGCTGTCAGGCGCGGTCGAGGAAACGTATCGGCGCTTCGGCGCGGTCTGGCATCTCAACCTGCACTCGATGCCCAACAACGCTTACGAGCGGTTGAAGATCCAGATCGCCCATCCGCTGGCCGACTTTGTGCTGGGCGACCGGGATGGCACGACCTGCGAGCCTGCCTTTGTCGATTTGGTGGATGCTGAATTGCGTTCGCTCGGCTACACCGTGGCGCGCAATGATCCGTACAAGGGCGTGCAACTGATCGCACAAATCGGTCGCCCTGCCGAACGGCGCAACAGCCTGCAGATCGAGATTCGGCGCCCGCTGTACATGGACGAAGTGACGCGCGAGCGCAATGCAGGGTTCGACCAGCTTCAGGCCGATCTGGGGCGGTTGATCGAGCGCATCGCTGTCTACCTGGAAGAGCAGGGCAGGGGATGAGGCGTAGGAGCCGATCAAGGTAGCGACCAAGCCGGGCCATTGCGCCCGGCTTTTTTGTTTCACGTGGAACACACCCAGGTTATTCATGCAGCATGTTTCACGTGAAACATGCTGCGGCCCAGGGAAGCTCCGGAGATTGCCGTTATAATTCGGCATCCCGATTTATTTCCGCTAGCCTCCCGGAGGAGGTGCCTCCATGCTTTACCCAAAAGAATTCGATGTCATTGTTGTCGGTGGCGGCCACGCCGGCACTGAAGCTGCACTCGCTGCTGCGCGTATGGGCTGCCAGACGCTGCTGCTGAGCCACAACATCGAGACCCTTGGCCAGATGAGCTGCAATCCGTCCATCGGCGGCATTGGCAAGGGCCATCTCGTCAAGGAGGTGGATGCAATGGGCGGCGCCATGGCGGCGGCCACGGATGAGTCGGGGATCCAGTTTCGTATCCTGAATTCCAGCAAGGGTCCGGCCGTACGTGCCACCCGCGCTCAGGCGGACCGCGTGCTGTATCGCAAGGCGATTCGCACGCGGCTCGAAAACCAGCCCAACCTGATGCTGTTCCAGCAGGCCGTGGATGACCTGGTGGTGGAGGGCGACCGCGTGGTCGGTGCCGTCACGCAGGTTGGCATCACCTTTCGCGCACGCGCCGTGGTACTGACCGCTGGTACCTTCCTCGACGGGAAGATCCACGTGGGGCTGGATAACTACACTGGCGGCCGTGCGGGTGACCCTGCCTCGGTATCGCTTTCGGCGCGCCTGAAGGAGCTCAAGCTGCCGCAGGGCCGCCTGAAGACGGGTACGCCGCCGCGTATCGACGGACGCACCATCGATTTCTCCGTGATGGACGAGCAGCCTGGCGATCTCGATCCGGTGCCGGTGTTCTCCTTCCTGGGGCGTGCCGAACAGCACCCGCAGCAACTGCCGTGCTGGATCACGCATACCAATAGCCAGACCCACGACATCATCCGTGGCGGCCTGGATCGTTCGCCGATGTACACCGGCGTGATCGAAGGGGTAGGGCCGCGTTACTGCCCCAGCATCGAGGACAAGATCCATCGTTTTGCCAGCAAGGACAGCCACCAGATCTTCCTGGAACCGGAAGGACTGACCACCAACGAGTTTTACCCCAACGGCATCTCGACCAGCCTGCCGTTCGACGTGCAACTTGCCCTGGTGCACTCGATCCGTGGCATGGAGAACGCGCACATCCTGCGTCCCGGCTATGCCATTGAGTACGATTACTTCGATCCGCGTGCCCTGAAGGCCTCGCTGGAGTCCAAGGCCATCAGCGGCCTGTTCTTCGCCGGCCAGATCAACGGCACCACCGGCTACGAAGAAGCTGCGGCCCAGGGCCTGCTGGCTGGCATCAACGCGGGGTGCTTCGTGCGGGAGCGCGACGCCTGGACTCCCCGGCGAGACCAGGCCTATCTTGGGGTTCTGGTCGACGACCTGATCACCCGCGGGGTCTCGGAACCGTACCGAATGTTCACCAGCCGTGCTGAGTTCCGATTGAGCCTGCGTGAAGATAATGCCGATATGCGACTGACCGAGGCAGGCCGGGAGCTTGGCGTGGTCGATGATGTGCGCTGGGATGCCTTTAACCGGAAGCGCGATGCTGTTTCACGTGAAACAGAGCGACTGAAGGGAACTTGGGTCAATCCGAGCATCCTGCCGGAAGCCGACGCCGTGCCGCTGCTGGGCAAGGCGATCGAGCGCGAGTACAACCTCGCCGATCTGCTGCGCCGTCCTGCTGTCACCTACGAAGCGCTGATGGCATTGCAAGGTGGCAAGTTCGCACCCGCCCAGGCACTCGATGCCGACCCGCTGCTGGTCGGGCAGATTCGCGAGCAGATCGAGATCGGCATCAAGTACCACGGCTACATCGCCCGGCAAGCCGCAGAGGTGGATAAGCTGGAAGCCAACGAATCCACCCGCCTGCCTGAGGACTTCGACTACACGGAAGTGCGCGGCCTTGGCATCGAGGTGGGCCAGAAGCTGAATCAGCACCGGCCCGAGACCCTCGGCCAGGCGTCGCGTATTTCCGGCGTGACGCCGGCCGCGATTTCGCTGCTGCTGGTCCATCTGAAAAAGAAGGGCATGGGGCGTACCAAGTCCGACCCTAGCCAAGAGGCCGCCTGAGTGAGGAACCAACGTTACGCGGCCGTGGATGATGCCGATCAGCGCCGTCGCCTGGAGGCCGGCTTGTCCGCCATTGGCCTGGCGGTCTCCGCGAGCCAGATCGATCAGTTGTTTGCCTACCTGGCACTGCTGCGCAAATGGAACGCCATCTATAACCTGACCGCCATCCGTCATCCCGACGAGATGCTGACCCACCACATGCTCGACTCGCTGGCCGCCGTGCCGGCGCTGGCGGAAGCGGCACGCGCCGCAGGGGTGGAGGAGGGCGCGCGCGGCCGGGTGCTGGATGTGGGTTCTGGCGGTGGCATGCCGGGCCTGCCGCTGGCCATCGCTTGCCCCGACCTGTCGGTGCTGATGGTCGACATCGTGCAAAAGAAAACCGCCTTCCTGACGCAGTGCCGGGCGCAGCTCGGGCTGTCCAACGCCGCCGCCCATTGGGGGCCGGTGGAGAAGCTGGAAGACGACAAGGGGTATGCAGTCATCACGTCGCGTGCGTTTGCCGAGCTGAGCGATTTCGTTTCGCTCGCCGGCCACCTGCTGGCGCCGGGCGGCAAGCTGATTGCAATGAAGGGCGTTTATCCTCAGCCCGAACTCGATCGCATGGAAGCGGCCGGGTTGATGGCCGGGTGGCAGGTCGAGGCGATACCGCGCCTGACCGTGCCGGAGCTGGACGCAGAACGTCACCTGGTGGTGCTGTCGCGCCGCTGACCCGGCCGGTGGTTGTCGCCGGCGCCCACCCCCGGCAGGTAGAAATCAAGCAGGAGCAGCAGGAGCATATGGCCAAGGTATTCGTGATCGCAAACCAGAAGGGCGGCGTCGGCAAGACCACCACCACGGTGAACCTTGCCGCAGGCCTCGCGGCACAGGACCAGCGTGTGTTGCTGATCGACCTGGATCCCCAGGGCAATGCCTCGATGGGTTCCGGCATCGACAAGCAGTCGCTCGAGCACAGCATCTACCAGGTGCTGGTTGGCTTGTCGACGGTGAGCCAGGCACGCCAGCATTCCGAGTCCGGCAAGTACGACGTGCTGCCCGCCAACCGCGAGCTGGCCGGCGCGGAAGTGGAGCTGGTCGAGCTGGACCAGCGTGAGAAACGTCTCAAGAACGCCATTGCCGAGGTCGATGCCGAATACGATTTCGTGCTGATCGACTGCCCGCCGTCGCTCTCGCTGCTGACCCTCAACGGCCTGTGCGCGGCCCACGGCGTGATCGTGCCGATGCAGTGCGAGTACTTCGCGCTGGAAGGGCTGTCCGATCTCGTCAATACCATCAAGCAGGTGCACGCCAACCTCAATCGCGACCTGAAGGTGATTGGCTTGCTGCGTGTGATGTTTGACCCACGTGTCACCTTGCAGCAACAGGTGTCGGCCCAACTCGAGTCGCATTTTGGCGACAAAGTGTTCAAGACCGTCATCCCGCGCAATGTGCGGCTGGCAGAGGCGCCGTCGTACGGCGTGCCGGGCGTGGCATTCGATCCGTCGTCAAAGGGGGCCAAGGCCTACCTGGATTTCGGCGCCGAGATGATCGCACGCGTCAAGCAACTCGACTGAGCACCGGGTTGAGAGTCACCGGGTTGAGAGTCACCGAATACAGGATACCGAGATGAGCACCGCGAAGAAGAAGGGCCTGGGCCGCGGACTGGAAGCACTGCTGGGTGGTCCGGCCGAGATTGTCGATGCCGTCAAGCAGGAGGGCGCGCCCTCCGTGCTGCGCCTGGACCAGCTCCAGCCCGGCAAATACCAGCCGCGCACGCGCATGGACGAAGGCGCGCTGCAGGAGTTGGCCGCGAGCATCCGCGCCCAAGGGCTGATGCAGCCGATCCTGGTGCGCCGCGTTGCCGAGCCGGACCGCTACGAGATCATTGCCGGTGAGCGCCGCTTCCGCGCATCCAGGATCGCAGGGCTCGAAGAGGTGCCGGTGCTGGTCAAGGACGTGGCCGACGAAGCCGCGGCCGCGATGGCGCTGATCGAGAATATCCAGCGTGAAGACCTCAACCCGCTGGAAGAAGCGCAAGGCATCATGCGCCTGGTGCGCGAATTCAATTTCACGCACGAGCAGGCGGCGGAATCGGTAGGGCGCTCGCGCAGTGCGGTGTCCAACCTGCTGCGTCTCTTGAACCTGGCCCAGCCGGTCCAGACCATGCTGATGGCGGGCGATCTCGACATGGGCCACGCCCGTGCGCTGCTCTCCGCCGACGGCGCCAACCAGATCACGCTCGCCAATCAGATCGTCAACAAACGTTTATCGGTGCGCGAGACCGAAAAGCTGGTAGCCTCCACCCTCAAGCCCTTTGACCTCAGGTTGCAGAAGCCGAACAACGGCGCGCCGGCGCGCGACGTGACCCGCCTGGAGGAAGAACTATCCGACGCGCTTGGCCTGCCGGTGCAGATCAAGCTGGGCGTGCGGGGCAAAGGCCAGCTCACCATTCACTTCACCAGCAATGATGCGCTCGACGGTGTGCTGACACGCCTGCGCGAGCCCGGCGAAAGCCAGTCACCCGCCTGAGCGGGATTTCCCAAAAATAGTGCGCGATTAACGGTCGGTGCGGCTGTGCCACGGCTTGGTGCAATTTGGTGCCGGCCGGTTTTGGCTTGGCGCGCGCACGCCTGTGTAAGGTCTGTGCAAGGCCGATAAACGACCATGGTGCGCCGCTAGCCCAAGGCAGCTCAATTACCTGGCGCGTTATTGGTATGCGTCGGCTGCGCGCGCACTATGGGTTCGTGGCGATTGCAAGCGAAATGCGGACTGTTGCAAGGTGTCTGTAAGCAGATTGACTCGCATGGTGCATTCCTCGTAAAATCGTGCGGTTTGAATTCCGGCCGGTCCAGAAAAGTTCCGGGGCGGATTAAGCGATAAGCAAAGAGTAAGTAACGAGTAAGTAAAGCGATAAGCCGAGCGGGAAGCAAAACGACGCAAAGCGATAAGCAAAGGCAAGAGCAGGTGGTTTCAGATCGTCAGGATGCTGGTCAGAAGAAAGACCGGCAGGCGCGTGATGCCTGGGAAGATGAGGCAGAACGCGAAGAAGAGGCGGTCGATCCGCTGTCGCGCGTCGAGGCGGAAACGCTGTTCGGCGAGCGCGCGCTGCGCCCTTCGCGCATGACGCCCGGCAGGGTCGTGCTGGCGCAGGTTGCGGTTACTTTGTTGTCGGCCATTGCCTGGCGACTGTTTGCTGGCGGCAACGCCGGCGCGGCGGGTTGGTCGGCACTATTCGGTGGCGCGGTGTGTTTCGTGCCCAGCGGTTTCTTCGCGCTGCGACTCTGGATGGCGCGCGAGCGTCCCTCGATCAGCGGACTGGTGGTCGGCGAGGCGATCAAGGTGTTTGCCACCGCCGGACTGTTCGTCCTGGTAGTGGTGCTGTACAGCGAGTTGCACTGGGTACCGATGCTGGTCACGTTCGTGCTTGCGCTCAAGACTTATTGGGTCGCGCTGGCGATTCGCTGAGGGTGTGCCCCAGGGCAGGCCAGGCGCGGTAGGTCGGATAAGTGTGCTTCTCGTCGAAGTGGGGCACGAAAACAGAATATCAAGATTTTTTTGCGTGGCGCGTCACACCAGTGAAGCGCGGCGTGGATAAGGTTCAAACGAGCTTGCCCGCGGTGACCAGCAGAGTGTGCTGCAGGCGGTGCAAGAAGCGTACCGGCAAGATGCCGGCAACTGGTTTCGCAATATTACGGTTCGTTTCGACATGTCAGCTGCTCAAGGCGCCGAACAGGCCCTCACCCCCTCCGGCTATATCGCCGAACACTTGCAGAACCTCAACACGGTTGGTGGCAAGCAAGCCGCCGTCGTTGACTTCAGCGTCCTCAACTATGACACCGTATTCTGGTCGGTGCTGTGCGGTGCCATCGCCGTGATTTTCCTGTTCGCTGCCGCTCGCCGCGCGACCGCCGGCGTGCCGGGCCGCTTCCAGGCTTTCGTGGAAATGATCGTCGAGATGGTCGACGACCAAGCAAAGGGCATCATCCACGGCGACCGCTCTTTCATCGCCCCGCTGGCACTGATGGTGTTCTGCTGGATCACCGTGATGAATGCCATCGACTTGATCCCGGTCGACTGGGTCACCGGCCTGAACGGCCTGCTGGGCATCTTCCACATCCATCTGCCGCACCACCGCGCGGTTGCCACGGCCGACCTGAACGGTACGCTGGGCATGTCGTGCGCCGTGCTGGTGCTGATGATCTATTACAGCTTCAAGATCAAGGGCGCGGGCGGTTTCGTCCACGAACTGCTGTCGGCCCCGTTCGGCGCCAAGTGGTACCTGGCCCCGTTCAACCTGATCCTGAACCTGATTGAATTCCTGGCCAAGGCGGTTTCGCTGGGCATGCGGTTGTTCGGCAACATGTACGCCGGCGAACTGGTGTTCCTGCTGATCGCGCTGCTGGGTTCCATCTGGACGTTCGGTGCGGATCTCTCCGCGCTGGGCTTCGTCGGTCATGTGCTGGCCGGTACGGTATGGGCGATCTTCCACATCCTGATCGTTCTGCTCCAGGCTTTCATTTTCATGATGCTGACGCTGGTGTACATCGGCCAGGCACACGATCACCACTGATTTTTAGATTTTCGGTTTTTCGGTTTTTTGGTTCTAAGTCTCTTCTCAATTAAAGGAGTAGTCATGCAAGCATATCTCGCCAACATCCAGGGTCTGACCGCCATCGGTATCGGCATCATCATCGGTCTGGGCGCAATCGGCGCCTGCCTGGGTATCGCCCTGATGGGTGGCAAGTACATCGAAGCGTGCGCACGTCAGCCTGAACTGATGAACCCGCTGCAAACCAAGATGTTCCTGCTGGCTGGCCTGATCGATGCAGCATTCCTGATCGGCGTGGGCGTTGCAATGCTGTTCGCATTCGCCAACCCGCTGCTGGCTGTCATCAAGTAATTCTTTTCGGTCTGCATGATGCTGACGGGCGGCGCGGGCCACTTAGCCTGGCCGCCCTTGCGCATTTATCTGTAGTTTGATTACCGAAAGGAACACACCATGAATCTGAACGCAACGTTTTTTGCGCAGATGGTCGTGTTCTTCATCCTGTGGTGGGTAGTTGCCAAATTCATTTGGCCGCCGCTGGTGAAGGCGCTCGACGAACGCGCAAAGAAGATCGCCGATGGCCTCGCCGCCGCCGAAAAAGGCAAGGCTGAGCTCGAACTCGCCAACAAGCGTGTGGACCAGGCCCTGGCCGAAGCCCGCACCGAAGGTGCTCAACGCGTCGCCGACGCCGAAAAGCGCGCTCAGCTGACCGCTGACGAGATCAAGCAAAACGCCCAGGCGGAAGCCGCACGCATCATTGCCCAGGCCAAGGCCGAAGCCGAACAGCAGGTTACCCGCGCGCGCGAGCAATTGCGCGACCAGGTCGCCGTGCTGGCCGTCAAGGGTGCCGAGCAGATCCTCAAGCGCGAAGTGAACGCGCAGGTCCACGCGGATCTGCTCAATCAACTCAAGGCTGAGCTCTAATCATGGCTGAAACCGCAACCATTGCCCGTCCCTACGCCGAGGCGCTGTTCCGCGTCGCGACCGAATCGAGCGGCAATCTGGATGCATGGTCCGAGCTGGTGTCGGAAATGGGGCACGTTGCCGCCAATCCCGACATGAAGGCGGTGGCTGGCGATCCGAACATGCACGGCGACAAGCTGAGCGCACTGTTCCTGTCGGCCCTGAAGTCTCCGGTCAACGACGAAGCCAAGCGCTTCGTCAGCCTGCTGGTGGCTAACCACCGCCTGTCGGTATTGCCGGAAATCGCCGAGCAGTTCCATGCGCTCAAGAACGACCGTGAAGGGTCGGCTGATGTCGAGATCACGAGTGCCTTCCCCCTTGAGGGCGCAAGCCTGACCGACCTCGTCGCCGCGCTCGAACGCAAGTTCGGCCGCAAGCTGCAGCCTTCGGTTGCGGTGGACCCGTCGCTGATTGGCGGCGTGCGCGTCAAGGTCGGCGACGAAGTGCTCGACACCTCCGTGCGTGCGCGCCTGGCAGCAATGCAAGTGGCGCTGACCGCATGATGCGCGAGAAGCGCACCAGCCGACGGATTGAAGAATTAGGAGCATTGTGATGCAACTGAACCCCTCAGAAATCAGCGAGCTGATCAAGTCCCGCATCTCGGGTCTTGGCGCCGCCGCTGAAGTGCGCAACACCGGCACGGTAATCTCCGTGACCGATGGTATCTGCCGCGTGCACGGCCTGTCCGGCGTGATGCAGGGCGAGATGCTGGAATTTCCCGGCAACACGTTCGGTCTCGCACTGAACCTCGAGCGCGACTCTGTCGGCGCCGTGGTGCTGGGCGAGTATGAACACATTTCGGAAGGCGACCCGGTCAAGTGCACCGGCCGCATTCTGGAAGTGCCGGTTGGCAAGGAACTGCTGGGCCGCGTGGTCAACACGCTGGGTCAGCCGATCGACGGCAAGGGCCCGATCAACGCCAAAGAAACCGACGTGATCGAAAAGGTTGCCCCTGGCGTGATCGCACGTCAGTCGGTGAGCCAGCCGGTGCAGACCGGCCTGAAGTCGATCGACGCGATGGTGCCGATCGGCCGTGGCCAGCGCGAGCTGATCATTGGCGACCGCCAGACCGGCAAGACCGCCGTCGCTGTCGACGCCATCATCAACCAGAAGGGCAAGGGCGTTTTCTGCGTCTACGTGGCAATCGGTCAGAAGGCTTCGACCGTGAACAACGTGGTGCGCAAGCTCGAAGAACTGGGCGCGATGGAATACACCATCGTCGTCGCAGCCACGGCTTCGGACTCCGCCGCCATGCAGTACCTGGCTGCCTACGCCGGTTGCACGATGGGCGAGTACTTCCGCGACCGCGGCGAAGACGCGCTGATCGTCTATGACGACCTGACCAAGCAAGCCTGGGCCTACCGCCAGGTGTCGCTGCTGCTGCGCCGCCCGCCGGGCCGCGAAGCCTACCCCGGCGACGTGTTCTACCTGCACTCGCGTCTGCTCGAGCGCGCAGCCCGCGTGAACGCCGACTACGTCGAGAAGTTCACCAAGGGCGCCGTGACCGGCAAGACCGGCTCGCTGACCGCGCTGCCCGTGATCGAAACGCAGGCTGGCGACGTGTCCGCTTTCGTGCCGACCAACGTGATCTCGATCACCGACGGCCAGATCTTCCTGGAAACCGACCTGTTCAACGCTGGTATCCGCCCCGCAATCAACGCCGGTATCTCGGTGTCGCGCGTTGGTGGTGCCGCCCAGACCAAGGTCATCAAGAAGCTGTCCGGCGGTATCCGTACCGACCTGGCCCAGTACCGTGAACTGGCTGCGTTCGCGCAGTTCGCTTCCGACCTGGACGATGCCACCCGCAAGCAGCTGGAGCGCGGCCGCCGCGTGACGGAACTGCTCAAGCAGGCTCAATACCTGCCGCTGCAGGTGTGGCAGCTGGCCGCGTCGCTGTACGCAGCCAATAACGGCTTCCTCGACAACGTGGAAGTGAAGGACATTCTCCCGTTCGAGAAGGGCCTGCACGACCATCTGAAGACCAAGTACGCCGACCTCATCAACCGCATCGAAGATACCAAGGATCTTTCGAAGGAAGATGAAGCCACGCTGCGTGCCGCGATCGAGGATTTCAAGAAGTCCGCCGCGTTCTAACCGCGCAATTCCACGAAACTGCGCCGGTGCCGTTGCCATGACGGCGCCGGGGCAGCACGAATGGAGAGGAAGATATGGCCGGAACGAAAGAAATTCGAACCAAGATCAAGAGCGTGCAAAACACGCGCAAGATCACCAAGGCGATGGAGATGGTCGCCGCGTCCAAGATGCGCAAGGCGCAGGAACGGATGCGTAACGCCCGTCCTTACGCCGAGAAAGTGCGCAATATCGCGGCGCATCTGGCTGAAGCCAACCCCGAGTTCAAGCACCCCTTCATGGTGGCACGCGAAGTCAAGCGCGCCGGCATGATCGTGGTGACGACCGACAAGGGGCTGTGCGGCGGCATGAACACGAACGTGCTGCGCGCGGTGACCAATGAACTGCGTGAGCTGCAAGGCCGCGGCGTGCAGGTGCAAAGCACCGCCATTGGCTCCAAGGGCATGCAGTTCCTGGGCCGCATCGGCGCCAAGGTGGTTTCGCACGTGGTGCACCTCGGTGACACCCCGCATCTGGAAAAACTGATCGGTGCGATCAAGGTCCAGCTCGACGCCTTCACCAATGGTGAGGTGGACGCTGTGTACCTGGCTTACACCAAGTTCATCAATACGATGAAGCAGGAGCCGATGGTGGAGCAGCTGCTGCCGCTCCCCGCCGACAAGTTTGCCCAGACCGAAGATGAAAAGCGCGCCTACTCGTGGGATTACATCTACGAGCCCGACGCACAGACCGTAGTGGAAGAACTGTTGGTCCGCTACGTCGAAGCGCTGGTGTACCAGGCCGTGGCCGAGAACATGGCGTCCGAGCAGTCGGCGCGCATGGTGGCCATGAAGGCGGCATCCGACAATGCCAAGAACGTGATCGGCGAACTGCAACTGGTCTACAACAAGACCCGTCAGGCAGCGATCACCAAGGAACTGTCGGAAATCGTCAGCGGTGCGGCAGCCGTCTAAGGCGTCAAGTATTCAAGCTATCGGAGATACGAAATGAGTATCGGAAATATTGTGCAGTGTATTGGCGCCGTGGTGGACATCGAGTTCCCCCGCGACGCGCTGCCGAAGGTGTACGAAGCGCTCGTGCTGGAAGACAGCAACGAAGCCTCGTTCGCCGAGAAGGGCCTGACCTTCGAAGTGCAGCAACAGCTGGGTGACGGCGTGGTGCGTACCATTGCCCTCGGCTCGTCGGACGGCCTGCGCCGCGGCATGGCAGTGAAGGGCACTGGCGCCCCGATCTCGGTGCCCGTCGGTCACGGCACGCTGGGCCGGATCATGGACGTGCTGGGTCGTCCCATCGACGAAGCTGGCCCGATCCAATCGGACGAGCTGCGCTCGATCCACCAGAAGGCCCCGAAGTTCGACGAACTGTCGCCTTCGGTCGACCTGCTGGAAACCGGCATCAAGGTGATCGACCTGGTCTGCCCGTTCGCAAAGGGCGGTAAGGTTGGCCTGTTCGGTGGCGCCGGCGTCGGCAAGACCGTGAACATGATGGAGCTCATCAACAACATCGCCAAGCAGCACAGCGGTTTGTCGGTGTTCGCCGGCGTGGGCGAGCGTACCCGTGAAGGGAACGACTTCTACCACGAAATGAAGGACTCGAACGTTCTCGACAAGGTGGCCATGGTGTTCGGCCAGATGAACGAGCCGCCGGGCAACCGTCTGCGCGTGGCACTGTCCGGCCTGACCATGGCCGAGAAGTTCCGCGACGAAGGCCGTGACATCCTGTTCTTCGTCGACAACATCTACCGCTACACGCTGGCCGGTACCGAAGTGTCCGCACTGCTGGGCCGTATGCCTTCCGCAGTGGGTTACCAGCCGACGCTGGCCGAGGAAATGGGCAAGCTGCAAGAGCGCATCACCTCGACCAAGACCGGCTCGATCACGTCGATCCAGGCCGTGTACGTGCCTGCGGATGACTTGACCGACCCGTCGCCTGCCACCACCTTCCTGCACCTGGACTCGACCGTCGTGCTGTCGCGTGACATCGCCGCGCTGGGTATCTACCCGGCAGTCGATCCGCTCGACTCGACCTCGCGTCAGCTGGACCCGCAAGTCGTGGGTCAAGAGCACTACGACGTGGCCCGTCGCGTGCAGCAAACGCTGCAACGCTACAAGGAACTGCGCGACATCATCGCGATTCTGGGCATGGACGAACTGTCGCCGGAAGACAAGCAGTCGGTGTCGCGCGCTCGTAAGATCCAACGTTTCCTGTCGCAGCCCTTCCACGTTGCGGAAGTGTTCACGGGTTCGCCGGGCAAGTACGTCACGCTGAAGGAAACCATCCGCGGCTTCAAGATGCTGGTGGACGGCGAGTGCGATCACCTGCCGGAGCAAGCGTTCTACATGGTCGGCTCGATCGACGAAGCCTTCGAGAAGGCCAAGAAGCTCCAGTAAGCGGCGTTTTTCGCTGCCGGCGCCGTAGTGGCGGTCTAGCCACGGACAGCAATGTCCGGGGCGGCCGCGCTCAGCCTGCCAGCGGAATACTTGCTTCCTGGCAACAGGGAGCCGAAGCTTTCAGGGACTAAAGGAATTCACATGGCAACCATTCTTGTAGACGTCGTCAGCGCCGAATCGTCGATCTTCTCCGGTCAGGCGAAGTTCGTGGCGCTGCCGGGCGAGTCGGGCGAGTTGGGTATCCTGCCGGGCCATACGCCGCTGATTACGCGTATCCAGCCGGGCGCGGTGCGCATCGAGAAGGAAGACGGCAGCGAAGAGTTCGTGTTCGTGGCCGGCGGCATTCTCGAAGTCCAGCCCAAGCACGTCACCGTGCTGGCGGACACCGCTATCCGCGGCAGCGACCTCGACGAAGCCAAGGCGCAGCAAGCCAAGCGCGCCGCTGAGGAGCTGATGCAGAACCAGAGCGGCGATCTCGACCTGGCACGTGCGCAGGGCGAGCTGGCTGTGGCTACTGCGCAGCTGGCTGCCATCGCGCGCCTGCGCCGGAAACGGTAAGAAAAGCAGGGCCGCCGCAGCTGTTGTTTTTTTGGCGGCGGCGAAAAAAAGGCAGCTGCGAGGCTGCCTTTTTTTTATGCCAACGACTATTCTGTCGGCTCAGGACAAAAAAAAAGCGCGCGGGCCGGGGAGGCTCCGCGCGGACGGGAAAATCCCTTCGAGGGGTCAATTCGAAGGAACGGGTAAGGTCCAGGTCAACCAACAGGCGCTAACCACATTCTTTGTGGCCCAGCACCCGGTCAGGCGGCATTGATCGCATTCAGACGATCCAACCAGCCGGAACCGGCAAGCGCCAACATCATCTCAACCTGGTACACCGATCACAGGCATCGCCTGCGATCCGGTCAATCTGGGTGGGAATGCTTCCTTAGGCTTTCTTCACTGACGCCCTCCCTTTCTGTTTGGGGGAGGGAACGCCTTTCACAAAAACTGATTGTGTTAAAGCATTGTGGGGGAAACTTTTGGGGATGGCAGTAACAAAATGTATCGGTTTGCAAGAAGTTGAAAGCGCGGTAACTAAATAAGTGTCTAAATAGGCATGTTAGACCACATGTCACCGCGCTCGCTGCCAGGCGGCGGGAACATCACCATGCGGCGCGGGTCCGATAGCATTCGCTGATCCTGCCATCCGCCTTGCGGTCCGGCCACCGACTGCCATGCCGCTTTCCTTCCCCTTTTACTCCTTTTGCCCCTTTGCCCAGGCCCCCGGCCATATCGCGAGAGGCCTTGTCCAGCATAGGCTGGCGGCGTTGCTGGCCACGTCTTTCATCGCGGCTGGCCAGGTTGGCGCGGCCGAGCCGCAAGCGCCCGCCGGTGTGCTTTGGCAGGGGGAGCTCGACGGCCACGTACAGGTATCGCTAACGATATTTCCACGCGCGGGGACTGGCGGGATCGACGGCACGGCCCGTTACGATTCAATGCTCGCCGCCGCGCCGCGTCAACTCGATGGCCAATTGACATCCGATGGACGGTTGAGTGTGCACGAGCGCGCTACCGGCCAGGCGCCTGTTGAGTATCCCGAAGCCCGCGATGGTGCACGTTTCGAGGGCATCGTCTCCTCCGATGGGTTGAGTGTCAGCGGGGAATGGATGAATACCGACGGTACCCGCCGCCAGGCGTTGACGCTCACGCGCAAGGCAATCTATCGCGAGCGCACCATGGATGTGGCTGGTGCGCGTCTTACCGAACGTTATCCCGAAACCGGCCGCCCACGCCTGGACGCGCTGATTACGTCACTGCGTGCCGGCGGCTGCGGCCAGGGAGAGCAGGAGTGCCGCAGCGCGATCGAGCTGATGCGGCTGGATGCCGGCAATGTCAGCCTGCTGCGTACCACCTGGCGCTACAGCGGTGGCGCGCATGGCAGCCTCGACTACGTGAGTGGCACCTCGCGGCGTCATGCCCCTGAGAGTGCAACGGCATCCGCGCCAGCTGCCCGGCCGGTCTATCGCCCGGTCGGGCTGGCCGATCTCCTGCAGCCGGGCGAGGCCTGCCTGCAAAAATTCAACGACGAGATACAGGCCGCACTGAAGCGGCAGGGCGCAGCCGAGCCCGCGCGTGGCGTGTTCGACGCACCTGCCCTGCACGAATCGCGCGTCCCGTTTACCCTGTACCGCGGTGGCGTGGTGTTGCACTACGCCCCTTATGCGGTCGGCCCGTTTGCACAGGGCTCTTACCAGGTGGCGGTGCCGTTCGCGCGGCTGGGCAGCTGTGCCCGCCCGGGGGGCACCGGCCGCGATCAGTCCCCCGAACCCAACGAGAAGGAATCGACGTGAGCGAGATGCAGACTGCCATACGCGGCATGCTGGCGATGAAGACGGTAGCCGTGGCCGGCCTGTCCGGGCACCCGGACAGGCCCAGCCATGAAGTCGCCGCCTACCTGCAGCGCCACGGCTATCGCATTGTCCCCGTCAATCCGCGCCATGCGGGCGAGCACATCCTGGGCGAGACCTGCCACGCCAGCCTGGCCGAGGCTGCTGCGGCCTTGGCCAAGTCGGGGCAGCGGATCGAGTGGGTCGATATCTTCCGCCGCGCCCCCGATGTGCCGCCGGTGGTCGAGGATGCCATCGCGATCGGCGCGCGAGGCGTCTGGCTGCAACTCGGCATCGTCAACGACGAGGCCTTTGCCCGGGCCACTGCCGCCGGGTTGCTGGCGGTGCAGGATCGCTGCAGCAAGATCGAGCTGATGCGCCAGGTTGCCTGATCCCGCTAAACTAGCCACCCTAGCTCCCAATCCCGCTCCCAATCCAGCCCCAAGCAGCCATGGCCATCGATCCCCAGCTTCTCGACTACTACCGCCGGCTCTCCGAACGCTACGCCGGCCAGCCCGAGCCGGCCGACGCCGCGGGCCGCCGCGCGCGCTTCGCCGAGATCGCGGCAACTTCGGTCGTGCCCGACCCGGAAGGCATCCAGGCCACCGACATGGAGCTGGCGTTGCCCGGCCGCACGCTGGCGGCGCGGTTGTTCCGCCCGGGGGGCGTGGCCGAGCCGCGCCTGATCGTCTATTTCCACGGTGGCGGCTGGGTGCTGGGCTCGCATGACACGCATCACAGCGTGGCAGCGATGCTCGCCGCCGACACCGGCTGCGCGGTGGCCAGCGTTGACTACCGGCTGGCGCCGGAGCATCCGTTCCCCGCACCGTGCGATGACGCGCTGCAGGCGGTGCTGTGGTTTGCCGAGCAACGTGTCCGGTTGCGCCTGGACGCAGGCTTCCTGGCCGTGGCGGGCGACAGCGCGGGCGGGCACCTGGCGGCGCAGGCCGCGCGCTGGGCCAATGCGCACGGGCGCCCCGGCCTGGTCAACGCCCAGTTGCTGATCTATCCAGTGGCCGCGCCGGTGCTGGCCAGCGAAAGCTATCGCGCCTTCGCGGATGGCCCCGGACTCACCCGCGACGAGATGGCCTGGTTCTGGACGGCATTCATCGGCGCCGAGCGCCTTGCCGCCGGCGCCGCCATCGAAGACACGCGCATCCACCTGATGGGCGCCGCGCCACAGCACCTGCCTCCGGCCAGCGTGGTGATGGTTGCCGCCCACGACGTGCTGCGCGACGACGGCCTGGCCTACGCCGACTACCTGGTGCGCTACGGCGCGCCGGTGATCACGCTGGAGGCAAGCGGCATGACGCACGGCTTTGCCCGCCTGCAGCCCGACGCCCCGCGCGCGCGCGAATGGATGCGCCGCGCCGCGCAGGCCTTCAAGGAACTGGCGGCGGATATCTAAGCTGCCGGCAGCGGCCGGCCATCCCGTAAAATGGCGGTCTTACGAGGATGACCATGACCGCATTGCAGAACGATACCTTCCTGCGCGCGCTGCGCCGGCAACCGACCGAGTACACCCCGCTGTGGCTGATGCGTCAGGCGGGGCGCTACCTGCCCGAATACAATGCCACGCGCGCTCGCGCCGGCAGCTTCCTGGGCTTGGCCAAGAACCCGGCCTACGCGACCGAGGTTACCCTGCAACCCCTCGAGCGCTATCCGCTCGACGCGGCCATCCTCTTCTCCGACATCCTGACCGTGCCCGATGCCATGGGGCTCGGGCTGTCGTTCGCGCAGGGCGAAGGCCCGCGCTTTGCCCACCCGCTGCGCACCGAGGGCGACGTCAAGAAGCTGGCGGTGCCGGATATGGCCTCGCTGTCCTACGTGTTCGACGCGGTCAGCGAGATTCGCCGGGCGCTGGTGCAGGACGGCCGCCAGCGCGTGCCGCTGATCGGCTTCTCGGGCAGCCCCTGGACGCTGGCCTGCTACATGGTCGAGGGCGCCGGCTCCTCCGATTTCCGCACGGTCAAGGCCATGATGTACAGCCGCCCCGACCTGATGCACCGCATCCTGGAGATCAACGCGCAGGCCGTGTCGGCCTACCTGAATGCGCAGATCGAGGCAGGTGCCCAGGCCGTGATGCTGTTCGATACCTGGGGCGGCACGCTGGCAGACGGCATGTATCAGGCGTTCTCCCTGGCCTATATGCGCAAGGTGCTGGCCGGACTGAAGCGCGAGCACAACGGCGAGCAGGTGCCGGCCATCGTGTTCACCAAGGGCGGCGGCTTGTGGCTGGAAGCGCTCACCGAGATCGGCGCCGATGCGCTCGGCCTGGACTGGACGGTCAACCTGGCGCAGGCGCGCCGCCGCACTGGCGGCAAGGTGGCCCTGCAGGGCAACATCGACCCCAATGTGCTGTTTGCGCCGGAAGCCGCGATTCGCGAGCAGGTGCGTGGCGTGCTCGACAGCTACGCCGCCGGCGGCGGCTGCGACGGACACGTCTTCAACCTCGGCCATGGCATCTCCCAGTTCACCCCGCCGGAGAATGTGACGGTGCTGGTGGACGAGGTGCATCGCTACAGCCGGCAGCTGCGCACCGCGGCAAGGTGACAGCGGATGCACGTCTTCCCTCCCTCCCGGGGGTACCGCCTGTGCGGCGCAGCGAGCCAGCCTCGCGCGCCGCATCGGGACGCTCGGGTGCCGGGGGAGGCTTGCCCGAAGCGCTGTCAAGTAAACTATTTTGCAATATTTCGCCCTTTCGGTGCCGGTTCGCGCTTGTCAAGGCTTGACTTATGCACATCAATGGGTTTTCCGCAGTGCAAGACCGGGTTAGTCCTTAACTCATCTGAGGGAGGTCGCCAAGTCCTTGATTTACAAGGCATTGCATCTAGCCACGCACAGGCTGGAATGCCCGTGGGAGCCTTGTTTTACGGGGCTTGGCGGGAACTCCGGACGAGTTTTCAACAAAGTTATCCACAGGCGGTGCCCGGGGCCGGGAAAACCAGCCATCTATCATCGACTTAGGGGCACATTTGAAGCGTTACTTTAAGTTGATGTTGCACCGCACACTTATTTTGTCTGGAAAGCGGCTCAGTCCCGGTCTGCACACACATTGGGCTTGCTCGCCCCAATCTGGACCGTACCCACCGCTGCGCTGGACGATCGGCCCGGGAGGCGCGGCGTGACGTCGCCGGCGATCCCCGACGAAGCCGGGGCGGCCGCCACAGAGCCCTCCGGCCGAGCACCGCTTGCCGTGGTGCAGGTGGCGCTCGATACGCCGGCTGACGATGTCTTCGATTACCTTGCTGGCCCGGAAGTGCAGCCCGGCGAACTGGTCACGGTGCCGTTCGGCCGCCGTACGCTGGTCGGCGTGGCCGTATCGCGTTGCGCGCACTCCGATGTACCCGCCGACAAGCTGCGCGCCGTGGCGCAGCGCCTGGACTGGCTGCCGCCGCTTGGCGCCCACTGGATCGCGCTGGCGGGTTTTGCCGCTCGCTATTACCACCGCTGCCTCGGCGAAGTCATGCTGCCCGCGCTGCCCCCCGCATTGCGCGAGGCCGACGGCTGGGCGCGGCTGGCACTGCGTGCCCGCAGCGAACACTACCGCATAGCCCCGGGGCAGGGCGAGGCGCTGTTGGCGGCGGTGCCGCCGCGCGCCCGCACCGTGCTGGCGCTGGCTCAGGCGCTGGTGGCTGCAGCCAGGCAAGGGCAGGCGGTATCCGCCGCCGAGGCGCGCGTGCTCTGCAGCGCGGCGCCGTCGCGCCTGGCGGAGTGGGCCGAGGCCGGCTGGGTGACCTCCGAGCGGGCCGACCAGCCCTTGCTGGGCGCGCCCTCGGCTGCCGAGCCGTCCACCGCGCCGCCGCTGCACGAAGAGCAGCGCGTGGCCGTGGAGGCGATCGGGCAGGCCAAGGGATTTGCGCCTTTCCTCCTCCATGGCGTCACCGGCAGCGGCAAGACCGAGGTCTACCTGCACGCCATGGCCGAAGTGCTGGCGCGCGATGCGCAGGCGCAGGTGCTGATGCTGGTGCCCGAGATCAACCTCACCCCGCAGCTGCAAGGCCGGATTGCCTCGCGCTTCCCCCATCTGCCGCTCGCAGTGCTGCACAGCGGCCTGGCCGACCAGGAGCGCACCCTGCAGTGGCTGGCCGCGCACCGCGGCGAGGCCCGCATCGTGTTGGGCACGCGGCTGGCGGTGCTGGCTTCGCTGCCGCACCTGGCGCTGATCGTGGTCGACGAGGAGCACGACACCTCCTACAAGCAGCAGGAAGGCCTGCGCTACTCCGCACGCGACCTGGCCGTATGGCGGGCCAAGCAGCTCGGCGCGGCCGTGGTGCTGGGCTCCGCCACGCCGTCCATGGAGTCCTGGTGGCGCGCGGAGCAGGGCACCTACCGCAAGCTGGTGCTGCGCGAGCGTGCCCAGACCGACGCCACGCTGCCCACGGTACGCCTGATCGATATCAACCAGGAACGTCAGCGCCAGCGCGCTCTCTACGAAGGCCTGTCGGTGCCGTTGCTCAACGCCATCGAGGCCCGCCTGCAGCGCGGCGAACAGAGCCTGCTGTTCCTGAACCGGCGCGGCTACGCCCCGGTGCTCGCTTGCGACAGCTGCGGCTGGCTCTCCGGCTGCCCGCGCTGCTCGGCCTATATGGTGCTGCACCGGCCTGAGCGCCGCCTGCGCTGCCACCATTGCGGCCTGGAATCCCCGGTGCCGCATCACTGCCCGGATTGCGGAAATGTGGACGTAGCGCCGCTTGGACGAGGCACTCAGCGCATCGAGGAAGCCCTGGCCGCCCGCTTCCCGCAAGCCCGCATTGCCCGCATCGATGCCGATTCCACGCGCCGCAAGGGCAGTGCCCAGGCCATGTTCGATGAGGTCCACGCGGGCGAGGTCGACATCCTGGTCGGCACCCAGATGGTGGCCAAGGGGCACGACTTCCAGCGCGTGACCCTGGTCGGCATCGTCCATCCGGACGCCGCCATGTTCAGCCACGATTTCCGCGCGGCCGAGCACTTGTTTGCCTCCCTGATGCAGGTGGCAGGGCGCGCCGGAAGGGCGGGGCTGGCAGGCGAGGTGCTGATCCAGACCCGCTATCCCGATGCATCGGCATTGCAGGCATTGGTACGCCATGACTATGATGGATTCGCGGCGACCCAGTTGCGCGAGCGCCGCCAGGCCGGGTTGCCCCCGTTTGCCTACCAGGTGCTCGTCACGGCCGACCATGCCGAGCTGGAGCGTGCGCTGGCGTTCCTCCAGAGCGCACGGAATCGTGCCGATGCGTGCCGGATGGCGCCGGAGGTGCAACTCCATGATCCGGTACCGATGTCGATGGTGCGGGTGGCTAACCGGGAGCGGGCGCAGATGTTGGTGGAAAGCACTTCACGCCTTGCGTTGCAACGATTCATCAGCGAGTGGGTGCAAACTTTCGGCGAGGCGCTGGCCGATGCCAAGGGCGTTCGCTGGCAACTGGAGATTGATCCCTTGCGAATCTGAGTGACGTTCGGAAGCGCTCGGGCCAGCGCAGCACATGGTACGGTGCAACCACATTTTCAACAGGACATGAGTGGTTGTACCTAGTTGCACCTTTGGTTTGCCCCGGAGTATGATCGCGCCAATCTGCAGGTTTCCCCGCGGTAACGGAAACCAGCGTCCGCGTCTTACGGAGAATCAAGCGCATGGCCACCACCACCCTCGGCGTCAAACTCGACGACGCCTCCCGCGAGCGCCTCAAGCGTGTTGCCCAGTCGATCGACCGCACGCCGCACTGGCTGATCAAGCAGGCGATCTTCACCTACCTTGAGCAAGTCGAGCGGGGCCACATCCCGCATGAGACCAGTGCCGCCGGTACGGGGAGCGAGGGTGCGGCGGATGGCGCCGATGGCTTTGACGGCGCCACCGGCGACGGCGCCGTGCAGCCTTTCCTGGAATTCGCCCAGAGCGTGCAGCCGCAGTCGGTGCTGCGCGCGGCGATCACAGCCGGTTACCGCCGCCCGGAGTCCGAGTGCGTGCCGGTGCTGCTGGAGCAGGCCCGGCTGCCGCATCAGCAGGCCGAAGCCGCGCTGGCCATGGCCCGGACCCTGGCCACGCGGCTGCGCGAGCGCAAGGTCGGCACCGGCCGCGAAGGGCTGGTGCAGGGGTTGATCCAGGAATTCTCGCTGTCGTCGCAGGAAGGCGTGGCGCTGATGTGCCTGGCCGAGGCGCTGCTGCGCATTCCCGACAAGGCCACCCGCGACGCGCTGATCCGCGACAAGATCAGCGGCGCCAACTGGCAGTCCCACCTGGGCCAGAGCCCGTCGGTGTTCGTCAACGCCGCCACCTGGGGCTTGCTGTTTACCGGCAGGCTGGTGGCCACCCATACCGAGGCCGGCCTGTCCAAGGCGCTGACCCGCATCATCGGCAAGGGCGGCGAGCCGCTGATCCGCAAGGGCGTGGACATGGCGATGCGCCTGATGGGCGAGCAGTTCGTCACCGGCGAGACCATTTCCGAGGCGCTCGCCAACGCGCGCAAGTACGAGGCCGAGGGCTTCCGTTACTCCTACGACATGCTGGGCGAGGCGGCCATGACCGAGGCCGACGCGCAGCGCTACCTGGCCTCCTACCAGCAGGCCATCAACGCCATCGGCCAGGCTTCGCGCGGGCGCGGCATCTATGAAGGCCCGGGCATCTCGATCAAGCTCTCGGCGTTGCATCCGCGCTACAGCCGCGCGCAGCACGAGCGCGTCATCAGCGAGCTGTACGGCCGCCTCAAGTCGCTGACCTTGCTGGCCCGCCAGTACGACATCGGCATCAATATCGACGCCGAGGAAGCCGATCGCCTGGAAATCTCGCTCGACCTGCTCGAGCGCCTGTGCTTCGAGCCCGAGCTGGCCGGCTGGAACGGCATCGGCTTCGTGGTGCAGGGCTACCAGAAGCGCTGCCCGTTCGTGATCGACTACCTGATCGACCTGGCCCGCCGCAGCCGCCACCGCCTGATGATCCGCCTGGTCAAGGGCGCGTACTGGGACAGCGAGATCAAGCGCGCCCAGGTGGACGGGCTGGAGGGCTATCCGGTCTACACGCGCAAGGTCTATACCGACGTGTCCTACGTGGCCTGCGCGCGCAAGCTGCTGTCGGTGCCGGACGTGATCTACCCGCAGTTCGCTACCCATAATGCCCACACGCTGGCGGCCATCTACCAGATCGCCGGCCACAACTACTATCCTGGCCAGTACGAGTTCCAGTGCCTGCACGGCATGGGCGAGCCGCTGTACGACCAGGTGGTCGGCCCGCTGGCCGACGGCAAGTTCAACCGCCCGTGCCGGATCTACGCGCCGGTCGGCACGCACGAGACGCTACTGGCCTACCTGGTGCGCCGCCTGCTGGAAAACGGCGCCAACACATCCTTCGTCAACCGCATCGCCGACGACACCATCTCGCTGGACGAGCTGGTGGCCGATCCGGTCGCCGTGGTCGAGCAGATGCACGCCGAGGAAGGCACGCTGGGCCTGCCGCACCCGCGCATTGCGCAGCCGCGCAACCTCTACGGCGAGTCGCGCGCCAATTCCGCCGGCATCGACCTGTCCAACGAGCATCGCCTGGCTTCGCTGTCGTCCGCGCTGCTGGCCGGCACCAGCGAGGCGGTCACCGCCGTGCCGCTGCTGGGCACGCAAGCCGCCACCGGCGAGGACGCCAACCAGCCGGCGCCCGTGCGCAACCCATCCGACCTGCGCGACGTGGTCGGCCATGTCACCGAAGCCAGCATGGCCGAAGTGGAAGCCGCGCTGCAGGCCGCCGTCAACGCCGCGCCGATCTGGCAGGCGACCCCGGCCGATGTGCGCGCCGCCGCGCTGGAACGCGCCGCGGAACTGATGGAAGCGCAGATGCAGTCCCTGATGGGCATCATCATGCGCGAGGCCGGCAAGACGTTCTCCAATGCCATCGCCGAAGTGCGCGAGGCGGTGGACTTCCTGCGCTATTACGCCGCGCAGGTGCGTGAAACGTTCTCCAGCGACACCCATCGCCCGCTCGGCCCCGTGGTCTGCATCAGCCCGTGGAATTTCCCGCTGGCCATCTTTACCGGCCAGGTCGCGGCCGCGCTGGCTGCCGGCAACACCGTGCTGGCCAAGCCCGCCGAGCAGACCCCGCTGATTGCCGCCCAGGCCGTGCGCCTGCTGCGCGAGGCCGGCGTGCCGGCCGGCGCGGTGCAACTGCTGCCGGGCCGTGGCGAAACCGTGGGCGCAGCGCTGGTGGGCGACGCCCGTGTCAAGGGCGTGATGTTCACCGGCTCCACCGAAGTGGCGCGCCTGTTGCAACGCAGCGTGGCCGGCCGCCTGGACGCTGCCGGCCGCCCGGTGCCGCTGATCGCCGAGACCGGCGGCCAGAACGCGATGATCGTGGACTCCTCCGCACTGGCCGAGCAGGTGGTTGGCGACGTGGTGAACTCCGCCTTCGACTCGGCCGGCCAGCGCTGCTCCGCGCTGCGCGTGCTGTGCCTGCAGGAAGAGGTGGCCGACCGCGTGCTGGAAATGCTCAAAGGCGCCATGAATGAGCTCACCATGGGCAACCCGGACCGCCTGTCCACCGACGTCGGCCCGGTGATCGACGAGGAGGCGCGCGGCAACATCGTGCGCCATATCGACGCCATGCGTGCCAAGGGCCGCCGTGTCCACCAGGCCGACCCGGATGGCGCGGCCAGCGCGGCCTGCCGCAATGGCACCTTCGTCTCGCCGACGCTGATCGAGCTCGACAGCATCGAAGAGCTGCAGCGCGAAGTCTTTGGCCCCGTGCTGCACGTGGTGCGCTACCCGCGCGCCGGCCTCGACACGCTGCTTGAGCAGATCAACGGCACCGGCTACGGCCTGACCATGGGCATCCACACCCGCATCGACGAGACCATCGAGCACATCGTCGAGCGCGCGGAAGTGGGCAACCTCTACGTCAACCGCAATATCGTGGGCGCGGTGGTGGGCGTGCAGCCCTTCGGCGGCGAAGGCCTGTCCGGCACCGGCCCCAAGGCGGGCGGCCCGCTGTACCTGCACCGCCTGTTGTCGGTCTGCCCGCAGGACGCCGTGGCCCGCGTGGTGCGCGCCTCCGACACCCTCGGCGGCGCCGACGAGACCAGCCCGGTGCGCCGCACGCTGACCGAGGCACTGGGTACGCTCAAGGAATGGGCGCAGCGCGAGAGCGCGGCGCTGCCCGAACTGGCGGCGGCGTGCGAGCGCTTTGCCACGGCCTCGGCGGCCGGCCTGTCGGTCACGCTGCCCGGCCCCACCGGAGAGCGCAACACTTATACCCTGCTGCCGCGTGCAGCGGTGCTGTGCCTGGCCCAGCAGGAGGCCGACCTGGCCGTCCAGCTGGCGGCGGTACTGGCGGCCGGCAGCCAGGCTGTGTGGGTTGAAAGCCCCATGGCCCGGGCCCTGTTTGCCCGCCTGCCCAAGGCAGTACAATCGCGCGTCCGCCTGGTGGCCGACTGGTCGGCCAGCGACACCGGCTTCGACGCGGTCCTGCACCATGGCGATTCCGACCAGTTGCGCGCCGTGTGCGAGCAGCTGGCCACGCGCCCGGGCCCCATTATTTCGGTGCAAGGCCTGGCGCACGGTGAACCGAATGTAGCCATCGAGCGTTTGTTGATCGAGCGTTCGCTGTCCGTCAATACGGCGGCAGCGGGCGGCAATGCCAGTTTGATGACGATCGGCTAACCGCCGGGCGTTGATCGAAGCGACGCGAGGCAGCGGCGATCCCGCAGACCTCGCGTATTTGAAAATCGGGAAGCGTTTCGCGCCACACCCGGACGCGTCCAAAAACGCAGCAAAGGCTATAGAGAATAGCCACCAAGGAGAACAGATGAACTCGACTTTCCACAAGACGGCCCTGACCGTTGCCCTGTCCGTCGCTGGCCTTTGCGCCACCTCGGCTGCCTTCGCCCAGGCGCAGGAAATCAAGCTGGGCTTTGCCGCGCCGATGACCGGCGGCCAAGCGCAATACGGCAAGGACATGCAGAACGGCGTCGTCCTCGCCATCGAGGAAATGAACGCGACCAAGCCCAAGATCGGCGGCAAGGACGTCAAGTTCGTACTGCTCTCCGAGGACGACGCAGCTGACCCCAAGACCGGCTCGGTGGTCGCGCAGAAGCTGGTCGACAACGGCATCCAGGGCATGCTGGGCCACTTCAACTCCGGCACCAGCATCCCCGCCTCGATGGTCTACAACCGCGCCGGCATCCCCCAGATCGCCATGGCAACGGCGCCTGAGTACACCCGCCAGGGCTTCAAGACCACCTTCCGCATGATGACCTCCGACACCCAGCAGGGCTCGGTGATCGGTGCCTTCGTGGTGAAGAAGCTGGGCGCCAAGAGCATCGCCATCGTCGACGACCGCACTGCCTACGGCCAAGGCCTGGCAGACGAGTTCGAGAAGGCCGCCAAGGCTGCCGGCGGCAAGATCGTGCGCCGCGAGTTCACCAACGACAAGGCGGTGGACTTCAAGGCCGTGCTGACCAACATCAAGCGCAGCAACCCGGACGTGATCTTCTTCGGCGGCGCCGAGACGCAATCCGCACCGATGGCCAAGCAGGTCAAGGAACTCGGCATGAAGTCGCCGGTGGTGTCGGGCGAAATGTCGAAGACCGACAACTTCCTGAAGCTGGCCGGCCCTGCTGCCGAGGGCACGGTCGTGTCGCTGGCCGGCCTGCCGCTGGAGCAGATGCCCGGTGGCACCACCTACGAGAAGAAGTACGAGAAGCGCTTCGGCGGCAAGGTGCAGACCTACTCGCCGTACGCCTATGACGGTGCCACGGCCATGATGACCGCCATGGTCAAGGCCGGCTCGGCCGATCCGGCGCGGTACCTGCCGGTGCTGGCGGCCACCAACATGCAAGGCGTGACCACCAAGACCCTGGCCTACGACGCGCGCGGCGACCTGAAGGACGGCGGCATTACCGTCTACAAGGTGGTTGGCGGGAAATGGACCGTGCTGGAGACGGTGGGCGGCAAGTAAGCCATCCTCTCCATGGAACGACAACGCCAGCCTGCTGGCTTAGCCGCTCGGTCAAAGCGTTGATCGCGCCCTCGAGGGGGCGCAATACGCCTCAGTCAACGACTGGGGCGTTTCTTTTCCCAAGGTAGGATCTGCCGTGACCCAGGGGGGCGGGCCTGTCCTGACGCCACATGCCCTCAGTCCTCCTCGACGTCGAAGTCCCGGCCACCCTCCCACGCAGCCGCTGCATCCTCGTAGATGCCACCATCGCGCCGGCCTACCGCCAGAACGATGATGTCGGGCGGGTTTTCGTTGTCGCGGACCAGGTAGACCAGTCGGTACCCGACGCCACGCAACTTGATTGGCCATGAATTCCGGAGATACCGTGTAGAACGCGGGCCGGTTGTGGTTCAGGACAGCCACAGGCTGGCCTTGGGAACCTTGCTGGGATTTTGCTTGAATTCCGAGATGCTGACGGTCAGCAGGCTATGGATGATTTCCATCAAAAGCTCCGGATAGGTCTAAATTCAGACCTATATTACGCCCTATTTCTGCATTCCCAAGGCTGGCGGGCGGCGTTGTCGTTTGTGACATACATGGGGAGCAGGCCGATGTCTAGTGCTGCGCTTGCGGCCGGAATGGCCCCTTGTTCTCACAAGCGGGAGGGGGCCTCCATGGCGCATAATCCCGCACTCGCACATCCACCCCGAAGGAGCAGTCCGTGTCCGTGCAGGAAGTCAGCTACGACCACGCCATCGAGCTAGCCAACGCAGAGCGCTACGATGAAGCGCTGGTCATTCTCGACCAGCTTTCGCAGGCGCAGCCTCAAGTGGTGGATTTCGATTGCCTGCGGGCACGCGTGCACTTCGATCGCGGCGACGCGCAAGCCGCCTTTGCCGTGCTCGATGCGGCGCTGGCCAAGCTGCCCGGGCTGCCGCTGCACCCGGCGCACCGCTGGTCCTCGCGCGGCGTGATCGCGCACCGCTACGGCATGCTGCTGATGGCGATGGAGCGCTTCCAGGAGGCGCTGCCCTGGCTGGAAGAAGCCGCGCTGCGCAACGGCTTGTCCTCCGGCGAGTGGAGCGCCCGCCTGCATGCCGGGCTGGTGCATTACCGGCTGGGCAATTTCGCCGCGGCCGGCGCCTATTGGTATGACCTGCTCTATCGCGCGCCGGACCTTGGCGTCGAAGACATCCTGGCCCAGGCCCTGGCGCATGTGAATGCCGCCGGCGAGCAGGCCGAGCCGATGCTGCGCCTGTGCCTGGCGCGGATCGGCCTGGACAACCCGGACCTGCTCGAACTGGACGAAGCCGCGGGCGACGCCCTGGCCGCGGAGCAGGCCGCCATCGTGCTGGCCAGCCAGCCGGACCACCCGCACGCCCGCCGCATCCGCGCGCCGTTGCGCTACCGGGCTGGCGAGCTGGACGGCGCCTGGGACGACTTTGCCACCTACCAGCGCCACGCGCCGGACCCGAAGGCGCAGGTGCGCGAGCTGGAATGGCGCCACCAGTCCGGCGAGGCCGAGCCGTGGCTGCGCTTCTCCTTTGTGGACAAGGCCACCGACGCGACCGGCTACTACAACGCTGGCGTGGCGCTGGCCGAGTTCATGGACGCGGTGCCGGCCGCCGAGGCCGCATTGACCCCGCACCTGATCCAGGCCTACCGCCTGGGCCTGGCGCGCTTCGAGGCCTACTTCGCCACCGGCGAGGGCGGCTACGATGACGCCGATCCCCATATTTTTTCGTTGCTGTGCCACAACCTGGCCACCCGGCTGGAAGGCGACGGCAACCGCGCGGAGCGCATCGCGCTGCACGAGAAGGGCATCGCGGTCAGCGAATTCATCGAGCACTGGATCGACCTGCTTGAATGCCTCGAGGCAGCCGGGCAGCACGGCAAAGCCGTGGAAGTCGCCGGCGATGTGCTCAACCGCTATCCGCTGGAGCGCGACCCCGCCAATGTGGGCTGGATCTTCAGCCGGCTGATGAGCAGCTGGAAGGCCATCGGCGGCGCGGAAGTGACGTCGGCGGCCCGTGATGCGCTGGCGCACATGGATGCCCGCGCCGACGCCTTGCCGGTGGAGGAACGTAGCCAGACCGCCCACGCGCTGGCTCACGCCCGCGCGCACTTCGCGAGCCTGCTGCGCGACGCGATCGGCAGCATGGACCAGCACGACCGCACCGACGCGAAGGCCGAGATCGAGGCCCTGCAGCGCCGCGCGCTGCTGATCGAGGACGCGTGGCTGTGCAATCAGTTCGGCATGATCTGGCGCGACCTGGGCGCGCCGGAGCGTGCGCTGCCGCTGTTCGAGCAAGCCATCGCGCTGACCGCCGACGATCCCGTGGACCAGGCCTTCCCGCGCCTGCAGCGCGCGCTGATCCGCAACGGCGAGAAGCAATACGCGCAGGCGCTGACCGATTTCGAGGCCGCCTTTGCCGCGCGCGACCGCTGGGACGGCGAGGCTTACCTCGGCGCCGTCGAGGCCGCGCTAGGGCTGGAGCAGCGCGAGACCGCGCTGGGCTACTTCGACAAGGCCCGCGCAAGCGGTGCCGCGGAGGGCAAGACGCGCTCGCTGTATGCCCGCATGGAAACCGGCCTGCGCGCTACCCGGCCGGGATGGAAGTTCTGGGGCGTGTAGCCTCGGGAGCCAGCCGCATCCGCGGCTCAGTCACGATAATAAAACGCCATCCCTGTAAGATGGCGTTTTTTTACGTGTGAACACATCACGTTGGCAGCAACTTCCGTGCCTTGTCGGACAAACTCCGACATGGAATGTCATGTGCCTCCGCTACCATATAAGCCGTCAACTACCCCGGCCTAAAGGCCGGAGCTTGCAAAGGCAACTGAACAAGCTCGGGTTGACCAGGCAAAGCGGTAACCAACCCGCTACGTTGCGA
>NZ_BAAILO010000074.1:0-7048 GCF_054589115.1 Cupriavidus sp. 8B
AAGGTCGCGCCGGAGCGCGGACGGCGGCGCGACGAGATGATCGCGATCTCTGGCTCTCTGACGCTGTTGACGAACCTGGTGATCGCGTGGAACACGCAGCGCATGCAGGACACGGTCGAGCGTTGGCGGCACAAGGGGCAACAGGTTGACGACGACTGGCTACGCCGTATGGGGCCAGCACATTTTGCCCATGTGAATTTCCGGGGAACGCTAAGCTTTCCGGTCCACCGGTACCAAGAGATGCTGCTCGAAGCGGCACCTTGGCAGCGTGCGTCCGGCTCGTAAAGGCGGCCTTCCAGGAGAATGGGATGGAAATCAATACCGGGGCGGTGGGCGAAGTGATTCCTACGCTTCTTTATTTGAATTTAACGGCTGCGGACGAGCCATCCATATAGGGGAGGGTGAAAGCGCCAGATTCTGCATCAAAAGGGCGTGGCCGCGCGAAAACGGCTACCTCTCAAGCGATTGATTCTAAATGATAATTCCGTGCAAACCGCCAGATTTTGCACCAAAAGCACGATTACCCCGATTTCAAGGCTGCGTTTGTCGCCAGCAACGACTGGAGCACGACGGGAGATTGCGAACCAATGCTCGCGTACGCGTTCGGAACCTTCCCGAGGCCGCGTTTGATGTTAGCGAACAGTTCGGCAGTTAAGCCGGTGGCGGACGTGACATCGATCGTGGACATACGAGTCATTTGGATTCCTTTAGTAAGGTTATGCTACGGGGATGGGGTTCTCGGCCAGGGACTGGTTGAATTGGTCGACCAGCGTGTGTTCCTGGGAACCAGGGTTGTTGCGCAGCGGCATTGCGATATCCACCACCACCTCGGTGGTGGCGGTCTCGAGCTTCCGCACCGTTTCAGCGATAAATGCAGGCAGCGGCATGGCGCGTGAATCGCCGCTCCTGTAAATCAGGTCGGTATCTACCCACGGAGGTGCAATCTCCAGCACCCGCTCACTGGTGCCACGCAGCATGAAGCGCTGCGATAGCGCATACGAGTGGATTGCTGCCTTAGTGGCCGAGTACAGCGCCGTGCTCGCCAGTGACACAAAGGCCAGAACCGAACTGTCGTTGATGATCGTGGAATCGGGCTGCGACTTCAGGTGCTCAACAAACGCTGCCCTAGAACCGAGGCAAAAACAGGGACGAAGGGTTCGCGACGGCCATCATTTATGCTAGGAAGCGGTCTACCTGCATCACGAAATCTTCAACCTCCTGGAACAGAAACGCGTGGCCAGCATCGGGATAAAGGATTAGCTTTGCATCGGGTGCCTGCTGTGACAATACGAAAGAGCGATAGGCCGGTAGCATGACATCACACGCGCCGTTGGCAACGAGCATCGGCAGACGTAGTTCGCTGGCCCGGTGCAGCACGCCCTGCCACGACGAAATGGCCTTGATTTGGCCCATGAATGCCTCGGCCGTGACGGCGGGGCCGCGGTCCAGTTGCCCGGCGATTCTATTCAGCGAGGCGCGGCCCGCGTCGACTGCGCATTCGCTTTGCGGGAAGAACAGAAACAGAAAATCTTCGATGTCATTGACGGGACGCGCCATGACCTGCGGAACTCTCGGATGAGGTTGCGGCCCACCGGTGATTCCACCGGGACTGGATCCAGCGACGATCAGGCGTCGCACCAGATGCGGGGCCTCGAGCGCCAGTTGCTGCGCCACCACCCCGCCTAGCGACCAACCCAACACGTCCACCTGCTTGTGACCCAGTGCTGCGATGACCGCGCATGCTACCGCCGCCATGCCTGCAATCGTGTCCGGCACGATGCCGCCCGACCGCCCGATACCCGTACTGTCGAACCAGATGATGCGCCGGTCCGCCGACAGTTCCTTGATAAACGCCGGGTCCCAATCGTCCATCGTGCCGCGGAACCGCTGCAGCAGCAGTAGCGGGATGCCTCCCTCGGGGCCGGCTTCGCGCGCACAGATTCGGCCATACGGGGTATCGATGTCGAAAGAACGTGTCATGGTGGGTAGTTGTATTGTGGATCGTTCTCGATGAGTTACCTGCCAAGCGTATTGCCGAATGCGCCCCGATGCAGGACATAAACACGGCGTTTTCTGTCATGCCTTCGGTTCGCGCCCAAGCAGCGCTGAATGTGGGAACACGTGTGTACGGCAATGTTGTCCGAAAATGCGGTGTATATGTCAGTCCATGGCGCGTCACTATCCCTATGCTTGCGCGTATCTGCATGCCACACCGCGCGCATTAAGCAGCTCGCTCTTACCCAAAAGGATACACATGCCATCACAACTCGGAACCGCTCTCGTCACCGGATCGTCCTCCGGCATCGGCGCCGTCTACGCCGATCGCCTCGCGGCACGCGGCTATGACCTCATACTCGTTGCACGCAATGAAGAACGGTTGCGCGCGCATGCGGCCAGGCTTTCGAGCACGCATGGTGTCCAGGTGGACGTCCTAGTGGCGGATCTCACCGACGCTGCCGGCCTGCGACGTGTCGAGGCCACGCTCGCTGGCAACGATCGCATCACCATGCTGGTCAACAACGCTGGTTTCGGCGGCGCTGGTACCCTCGCGCAATCGCCGGTGGACGACATGGAACGCATGATCAGCGTCAACGTCACCGCCGTCATGCGACTGTCCTATGCGGCCGCGCCCGCATTTGCCGCGCGCGGCGCCGGGACGATCATCAACATCGCATCGATCGTCGCGATCGCCCCCGAGATCCTCAATGGCGTCTACGGCGGCGCAAAGGCATTCGTACTGGCATTCAGCCGTTCGCTGAAGAAAGAGTTGAGCGAAAGCGGCGTGACCGTTCAGGTCGTACTGCCGGGTGCTACGGGCACGGACTTCTGGGAAGTCGCGGGTCTCCCTACGTCGAACCTCCCGGAAAGCTGGGTCATGACACCCGAAACGCTGGTGGATGCCGCACTGAGCGACCTCGACGCCGGCGTGTTTGCCTCGATTCCGTCGTTGCAGGACGACTCGCAGTGGCAGGCTTGGGAAGCCGCGCGCGAAGCCATGGCGTCCAATCTGTCCTCCCGCGTCGCCGCGCCGCGCTACGCAGCGCGTGCCGGACAGCAAGACTGAAACCTTGACCCCCGTCTCCACATGAAAATAGCAATCGCCCCACTGGCCGTGCTTGCCATGGCCACCCTCTTCGCTCATCAGCCGGCCCGCGCCAGTGAAGCCCTCGCCCAAAAGTACGCGTGCGCGGGCTGCCATCAGGCCAATGCCCGCCTGGTGGGTCCGTCGTGGAAGGAAATTGCGGCCAAATACAAGGGCGGCAGCAAGGCCACGGAGCAACTCGCCGTCAGCATCAAGGCCGGTGGTGGCGGCAAATGGGGCGCTGTACCGATGCCGCCGCAGCCGCAGGTATCCGATGCCGATCTCACCGCGCTGGCGCAGTGGGTTCTCTCGCAGAAGTAGAGGAGTCTCCGATGACCACGCTGAACATCAATGGCAAGACGCTCGACGTCGACGCCGATCCGTCCACCCCGCTGCTCTGGGCCCTGCGCGACAACCTCGGTATGACCGGCACAAAGTTTGGTTGCGGCATGGCCGCATGCGGCGCGTGTACGGTCCATATCAACGGCACCGCGACGCGAAGCTGCGTCATGCCCCTCTCGGCTGTGGCTGGAGTAAACGTCAACACGATCGAGAGCATAAGCGACGACAAGATCGGCCGCGCGGTACTGGATGCCTGGATCCGGCGCGATGTGGCGCAATGCGGTTACTGCCAAAACGGTCAGGTGATGAGCGCCGTGAGCCTGCTGCGCACTAAGCCGCGGCCAAGCGATGCCGATATCGATCAGGCGATGGCGGGCAACATTTGCCGCTGTGGCACCTATCAACGTATTCGCGCGGCCATCAAGGATGCCGCGCGCGCAATCGCCTGAGGAGCACCATCATGCGTATTCGTGGATTGGAAGCGCTTGCGGGCGGTGGTGGCATGATCGAGTCCAAGGAGAGCGTCGCGCCACTCTCGCGCCGCAGCTTTCTCAAGCTGACTGGCATGGCCGGGGGTGGACTCGCGCTCGGCTTGGTCGGCGGTGTCGACCTCGCCCAAGCGGCGGAAGAAGGCGGGAAGCAAAAGGCGCCGTCGCCACCGCAAGCATTCGTGATTATCGCCCCTGACAATACGGTGACGATCGCCGTCAATCGGCTCGAGTTCGGCCAGGGCGTGCATACCGCGCTGCCAATGGTACTGGCCGACGAGCTCGACGTAGACTGGAAGAACGTGCGATCGATGCTGGCACCGGCGGGGGACGAGTATCGCGACCCGGGCTTCGGCATTCAGATGACTGGCGGTTCCACCGCGCTGATGCATTCGTTTACCCAGTATCGCGAACTCGGCGCGCGCGCCCGCGCGATGCTCGTGACGGCGGCGGCCAAGCAGTGGAATGTGGATCCCGCCAGCTGCTCCGCCGCGCAGGGTGTGGTCACCTCGGGCACGTATCGTGCCACATATGGCGAGCTCGCCGACGCGGCCATGAGTCTGAAGGTGCCGGCTACCGTGGTGTTGAAGGACCCGTCCCAGTTCCGCCTCATCGGCAAGCCCATGCCGAGACTGGACGCCGCATCGAAGCTACGCGGCGACCCGGTGTTCGGCATCGATACCCGACTCAAGGAGATGGTCGTGGCCGTGGTCGCGCACCCGCCGCGCTTCGGCGGCAAGGTGAAGTCGTTCAATGCAGACAAGACGCGAGCGATCAAGGGCGTCGTCGACGTCATGCAGGTGCCCGCGGATCGCGGCGGCTCCGGCGTGGCGGTAGTGGCCACCGGATACTGGGCAGCAAAGCAGGGACGCGACGCGCTGCAGATCGAGTGGGAAGATGCGGGCTCGACAGTCAGCACGCAGGCGCTCTACGAGGAGTACAGCAAGCTTGCGACGCAGCCCGGCAAGGTGGCGCGCCCGCTAGAGAGCGGCGATATGCAGGTGGCCCTCTCAGGCGCAGCACGCGTGATCGACGCCGAGTATCGGCTGCCGTACCTCGCGCATGCGCCAATGGAGCCGCTCAACTGCACCATGCAGGCGGAAATCAGCGGCAATAAGGCGACCAGCGTCAAGGTCTGGGTCGGCTCGCAGTTCCAGACCGTCGATCAGGCGGCGATCGCCCAGACGCTGTCGCTACCCGTCGAGAAGGTGACGCTCAACACGATGATGGCCGGCGGCGGCTTTGGCCGGCGTGCCGTGCCGACGTCGGACTATCTGGTCGAATCGGCAGGCGTGCTTCGCGAGTGGATCGCCAGAGGTCATGCCGAACCGCTCAAGGTCATGTGGAGTCGCGAAGACGATATCAAGGGGGGCTACTATCGCCCGCTGCACGTGCACCGCGCGCGCATCGGCTTCGACGCAAAGGGTCAGGTCGTAGGCTGGCAGCATGCGATCGTCGGTCAGTCGATCGTCATGGGCACTCCATTCGAGCCGGTTCTCGTGAAGAACGGCGTGGATTCGACTATGACCGAAGGCATCGTCGAGAACGAATACGCTCTGCCGATGCAGGTGACGGCCCATCACCCGAAGGTCGATGTCGCGGTGCTCTGGTGGCGCTCGGTGGGTAACACCCATACAAGCTTTGTCAAGGAGACGCTGATCGACGAGATCGCCACGGCCGCGAAGCAGGATCCCGTGGCCTGGCGCATGGCACGACTCGACACCGCCAAGCACGCCCGTCACCGCGCCGCCTTGCAGCTGGCCACGGACAAGGCCGGCTACGGCAAGCGCAAGCTGCCGAAGGGGCATGCGTGGGGCGTGGCCGTGCATGAATCGTTCGGGACAGTGGTAGCGTATGTCGTCGAGGTGTCCGTCGCCAAGGGTGAGGCGCACGTGCACAACGTCACGGCCGGCGTCCACTGCAATCGCGTCGTCAATCCACTGACTGCGGAAGCCCAGGTCCAGGGCGCATGCATCTTCGGCTTGTCGATGATTCGGCCCGGCTTCGCCATCGAGATGGAGAACGGGGTGGTGCGGAACAGCAATTTCCCGGACTATCCGCCACCGCGGATGCCCGATGCACCGCACATCGACGTGTTCTTCGTGCCGTCCGAAGACGCACCGTCGGGACTGGGCGAGCCTGGCGTGCCACCGATCGCACCGGCGGTCGCCAATGCACTGTTCCGGCTGACGGGCAAGCGCCAGCGGCAGATGCCCTTCGTCATCTGATCGTTCAGAGGCAGAGAGGCATCACGTCCTCTCTGCCCCGCAATCTACCGTTAACAGCAATCGTTCGGTTACTGTGCACCCTGTATGCCGCCCCTCGCACATTGATAATGTTCCCTCAAAGTGCTTTGTCATCCTCGATGACGATGGATCTGTAAGGTCCAGAACCTAGTTCATTCGGCGTAGCCGGCAATCAACATATCTGACGCCGCCGAGGCGTTCCGCGACGCGGAGACAGTCAACCTATCTGACGGCTACATCTACGACATCGAACTCGTATGGCATCGGAATTCAAACTACGGCATCCATTGCGCGTGGCATGTCATGTCATGTCGCAAGCCAGTGAATGCGGAGATGCGCATCCTAGCGTCGCTAATCTGACGCGCTCGCAACCCGGCCGCTTCGGTCGCTGGCCGTCAGTTCATTCCATTGCTTCCTGCTCGATCAGTGCGTCATTTCGCCGGATGCTGCTTGGCGACACGCCGTAGGCGCGCACAAAGGCCCGGCGCATACGATCGCGGTCCGCAAACCCTGTGTCCTGCGCCACGGTTTCCATCTGGTGACGACCTGACTCGAGCATGGTTCTGGCCGCTTCCAGCCGGAGCATCTCGACGGCCTTAGCCGGGGACTGGCCGGTCTCCTCACGGAACACCCGGCTGAACTGGCGCGGCGACAGGCGCGCGGCATCCGCCAGCTCCTCCACCGTCAGCGCATTGCGCAGATTCTCCTTCGCGTAGATCAGCGCGCGTTTGACGCGATCGCTGCGCGGCTCGAGTTCCAGTAATGCCGAAAACTGGGATTGCCCACCGGGGCGGCGGTAATAGACGACCAGGCGTCGGGCCACGTTACGTGCCAGCGCCGCGCCGTGGTCGTGCTCGATGAGCGCCAGGGCAAGGTCCATCGCCGCAGAC